>JBIPMU010000199.1:0-3434 GCA_044377205.1 Chitinophagales bacterium
TCCAGAAATTCCTTTATCATAATAATACTACAGGAAATTGTATATTTTATTAAATCTAATTTTGAGCTTAGAATGCTTATCTTTGCGTACAATTAGAATCCAATGAATATAGAAAAAGCGATTATGGTTCGCAGCAACAATCAATGTGAATTATGTAAATCTTCAGATAATTTGAGCGTATACGGTGTTCCAGGTTCACCTAATAACAGCTCAGATGAGAGCATACTTGTATGCGAAAAATGTAGCAAACAGCTAAACAAAAAAGAAGAATTAGATGCGGCACATTGGGCGTGTCTAAACGAAAGTATGTGGAGCGAGGTACCTGCAGTAAAAGTTGTATCTTGGCGAATGCTCAATAGAATGCGAAGTGAAAGCTGGGCAGCTGAGGCTATAGATATGATGTATTTTGATGAGGATACTATGGCGTGGGCTAAAGCTTCGGGCGATCATGAAGGAAGTAGTGATGTAGAATTTCATAAAGACTGCAATGGCACACTTCTTGAAACGGGCGATACCGTTGTAATTATTAAAACATTGGATGTAAAAGGATCATCTATCAAAGCGCCATTAGGCACCGTAGTTAAAAATATTAAATTGGTCAAAGATAATTTTGAACAAATAGAAGGGAAAATAGAAGGTCAAACCATCGTAATTCTTACTAAATATTTGAGAAAAGGATAATTATAATTTATTAAAATGGAGTTTTTTGAGAATTTAGAAAAATTACAAGCCGAAATTTCAGAAAAAATTGATGCGTTTCGAGAAGTACAAAGTAGTGTTTTGGATGAGCAATTTGATAGGTATCATCATGTAGTTTTTGAAAAAACCAATTGTCTTACCTGTGCGAATTGCTGCAAAAATTACAGCCCTATTATAGAACAAGAAGATATAGAACGAATCCAAAAGGCATTGAATGTAGATGGAAAATATCTTTTTGACAATTTGATAGAAATGGATGAAGATGGCGATTTTGTATTCAAATCACAGCCCTGCCCTATGTTGGATATAGACTCTAATAAATGTAAAATCTATGCCGACCGCCCACAAGCGTGTGCAGAATATCCGCATACCAATATGAAACGTATCAAAAAACATCTTGAACTGCTAGAGACCAATGCATCTATTTGTCCCGCAGCAAATGAAATTCTAGATAAAGTTCATTCGGCTCTTAGTTCAAAATAAATCTAACCCAAATCCCAAAACAAGCCTTATTTTTGCAGTCCATAATATAAAAAAATAGAAAGAGATGAAAGCTATAATTCCTGTAGCAGGCGCTGGAACCCGATTAAGACCCTTTACTTATACTCAACCTAAAGCATTGATTCCTGTGGCAGGTAAACCTATAATCAGCTATATTATTGAAGATTTAGTGGCTGTGGGGATAAAAGATTTTGTTTTTATAGTGGGATATTTAGGAGATAAAATTGTTGATTTTGTAAATGAAAACTATCCTAATATTGAAGCTAACTTTGTATACCAAACTCAACGTGAAGGTTTGGGACAAGCTATATACCTTACTAAAGAATTTATAAAAAATGATGAAGAAATTGTCATTCTATTGGGAGATAGTCTCATAGAAATTGACCCAGCTTTTTTTGAGGCTAATACTGCTTCATCTATTGCTATTAAGAAAGTAAACGATCCACAAAACTTTGGACTGGTGGAACTAAATGATGAAGATACTATTTCTAAATTTGTGGAAAAACCGAACTTCCCTTTTTCAAACCTCGCCATGGTGGGCTTATACCGCATCAAAGAGACCGCACTTTTCATGTCTATTCTCGAAAAATTGAATAAAGATGATATTCGTACCAACGGCGAAATTCAATTGACCGATGCCTTAGAACTTATGATAAAAGAACAAATTACTTTCAAACCTTTTTATGTAACTAATTGGTTGGATGTAGGAAAAGGGGATGTATTGCTCCAATCCAATGCTATTTTATTAAAAAAGTATAATACATTTATTGAAAAAACCGCGACGATTGAAAATGCAGTAATAATAGATCCTGTAAATATAGCAGGAAATGCCATAATCAAAAATTCTATTATTGGCCCAAATGTAACAATAGGAGAAAACACGGAAATATCCGACTCTATTATAGATAACGGTATTATCGGAAGCTATTCCAAACTTAAAACAATACAATTAACCCAATTCGTAATTGGAAGTGACTCCTCGCTCAAAGGTAGTCTTAAATCTCTCACCGTTGGAGATAATACGGATATAGATTTTAGCTTTGATAGATAATTTTTGAATATTATCTTTCGCTTATAAGCGTAACTACTTGCTGTATACTTTCATTCTGAAATCTACAATAATAAACGCCTTTTGAAATAAAAGGTGGATAATATGTATAGGTGTATGAACCAGCTAATTTAGACTCATTAACAAAAGTATCGATTAATTTCCCTTCAGTATCAAATAACTGAATGAGTGTATGCCCACCCTTGGTTTTATAATCAATTGTCAGTTTTTCTACAAAAGGATTTGGATATGCATCCATCCATTTGATTCCAGCCTGCTGATTCAAATCGTGAATAGAAGATGTACAATTTCCACTTTTCAGAATAGGTAATTGCTGATAATTATTCAATAAAATTGTCTGTAACGATGAGGTATCTACACAAAACCAATCATTTAAAATCGATGCATATACACTTCTAAAATCGTATTGCATGGCTAAATTATGATTTGGATTAAATGTACTTGGAATATTTGGATTAGAACCTACAATGCCACTATTTACATTTTTTCCAAAAACCATCATGGGAAGTGCTGAACCATGATCGGTACCCAAGCTAGCATTGCTGGCGATTCTTCTTCCAAATTCGCTCATCGTCATACCTATAACTCGATCGGCAATTCCCAAAAATTCTAAATCTTTTTGAAAAGCTTGTATAGCATCGGATAAAGTTTTGAGAAGATTTGCATGTACACCAATGGATACATCAGAAGAATCTACTTGACCAGCATGATTGTCAAATCCTCCTAAATCTACCATATAAACCTTAGTTTTCAATCCCCCTTTGATAAGTTTGGCTACTATTTTTAATTGATCTGCTAATTTATTTCCTGTAGGATAAGTAGCTTGCATCGTTACTTTAGATGCAGCTGATTTAATTACTTTATTAAAACTTTGAGCTTGACCTTTTACTTCTCGAATATATGCCAATTCTTTACCAATAGCATTATTGGGAACCGAAGTATCGGTTCCATTTATCATATCATAAAAATCTTTGTCATTTGAAATAGAAATAGCCATAGGAAAAATGGGGCCTTGAAATACTGGCGAAACAAAAGCACCTATCTGGATACCAAGTGGATCAGGCATATCATTATTGGGGAAACCTTCTGGAAAATTGGGAAATTCATAATTTAGATATCGTCCCATCCAGCCTGTTGGGACTACTTTATCCGCATCGGAGCCACT
>JBIPMU010000200.1:0-3427 GCA_044377205.1 Chitinophagales bacterium
TAGAAAATAATAAAAAGCCTAAGGCAAAAATATTTTTATTTTGATTTTTTTCTTTGATGCTCATTTCAAAATCCTTCAATCCTTCTGTAGTCATTTTTGAAATTGGAATTTCAAATTTCCTAAAATCTAAATTTTCTAATTCTTGAAGGTCAAATTGGGCTAATTTACAGTTTTTTGAATCAAATCCTTCGGGGTCATAAATTAAAATTCCATTCGATTTGAGATTCGAACGATACTTTTTAAATGCAGCTGCATTGAAAGCTACTAGAATATCCGAAGCATCGCCTGGAGTTAGAACATTATCACCCCCCCATTGAATTTTAAATCCAGAAACTCCGAGTACTGTTCCTGCAGGGGCCCGAATTTCAGCAGGATAATCAGGAAATGTATGGAGTTGATAATTTTGCAATGCAATATTGTCCGAGAATAAAGTGCCTAAAAGCTGGACTCCATCACCAGAATCGCCCGCAAAAGTAGCAACAATGCTATTTTGAACCATTTGAATGAGTTGATTTTTATAGAAATATAGCCAATGTCCAGCTTATCATTGCTAATAGGATGTATGGAATAATTCCCGATGCACCAACATAATCTTTAGCGATTCGCTGCCCAAAAAATAATTGAATCAAAATAAAAATTGCAAAAATAAAAGGAACATCGTCTGCGTGATATTCGAAAAAATGATTTGAACGAAATGAGATAAGTGCTTTTATAGCATTAAAAATGGCTATTAGCATCATGCCCCCGCATAATAGTTCTTGAACGGTAATCAACCAAAAAAGAGGTGTAATTGTTTTGGCTAAAAAAGAACTTTGAAATTGGGATTTAAACCAACCTAAATTCCCTTCAGTATCAATAATTTTATCTATGCCAGATTGTAAAAACGTAATAGCAAAAAAAACAAATAAAAGTATAAATATTATTATGGCACTCATATGAAATTAATTTAGATTCTATGTCTTGCAAATATACAATCTTTTTATAAAAATTAACTACGAAATTGGGATTTAGATTTGAAGTGTAAGATTGAGGATGAAATTACTTTCGTCTATTGATTCGGTATGATTTCGAATCAATCTATCAATATATATGTATCCTGCTTCAAGTTTAATATTCTCAGTTAATTGATTTATGTATAAGGCTCCAATCCGATTATGATCATAAATATGCTGGCTATCCATATATCCTTTTAAAGTTATAAAAGGTTCTTCAAAAATATATATTTGCTGTTTGGAATCATGCCATTGATATTTTATGCCTATTCTATTTCGAATTCTAATTTGATTGGGATTTGCAATATCATAAACTCTATATTCAATTCCAGCTCTATTGCTTAGGGACCATTTTTTTGAAATAGGAATTGAAACGTCAAAAGTACCCGCAAATCTATATTCTGTAATAGCTGATTTTTTGCTTTCATCTATTGATTCAATAATTGTAAAATTCCTAAAAACGGCAAATGGAGAAATAGAAATATTGGTTTTTTTAGATAGTGAAATGGTGTTCCAAATTCTAAATGAATTCATTAAGTTTTTATCAAAAGGATTGTCGCTAGCAAAATTATTTTGTCTACGGTGCTGAAATTCTATACTAGTGTTGAAAGATTTTGAAAAATTCTTTAAAAAGGTTATACGAGACCATGAATTCAAATGGTCTTGGGCATGAAGTGATAGTATGGACAGAAAATAAAGGGTTAAAATTTTTATCATAGATGCAAAAGTAGTATGTTTAAAGGAAAACATATGTTGCTTTGGTTACACAAATACTATTTTCATAAAAATCATATCATTCGATTTAAATCCCTATTTTTGTATTTTAAAATCTTAAAATTATGGATGCGACCGTATTTGCAAATACCCTTAAAGTAGCTATTACTCTTTTTACGGTAATAGATATTGTGGGTGTTTTGCCATTATTGATTGATATTACAAAAAATCATGGCGTTATCCATGCTGAAAAAGCATCTGTTACCTCATTATTTATTATGTTGTTAGCCTTGTTTTTGGGCGATTATTTTTTGCAATTTTTGGGAGTGACTCAGTCTTCTTTTGCAGTAGCTGGGGGCATTATTTTGTTTATTTTAGCTATGGAAATGGTGCTTGGACGGAATATTATCAAACAATCAAAAAGTAAGGGAAAAGCTTCGGCAATTGTTCCCGTAGCATTTCCGCTCATTTCAGGTGCAGGAACTATTACTACGATTTTGTCTCTAAAAACGCAGTTTAATTATATTGAAATGAGTGTCGCCATTGTTTTTAATATAATCGTAGTGTATGTAGTCCTTCGATATTTGTATATCATTCAAGATAAAATTTCTGAAAATTCATTGGCGGTTATGCGTAAACTTTTTGGCGTTATTCTATTGGCAATTTCGGTGGGAATGATTACCAAAAATTTGGGAAATATGATCGTTTGGAATGTAAAATAATAATTAAACAACGTGAAAAAAACAATTTTTATAACGGGGGCTACCTCGGGAATAGGCAAAAGTACGGCGTATCTTTTTGCTCAAAATGGCTATAATTTAATTTTGACTGGACGCAGATCGGATAGATTGGATGCGATAAAGGCCGATTTGGAAACTAAATATGGTGCAATCGTCCAAACGATTTCAATGGATGTAAGAGATTTAGCTTCTGTTCAACAAGGAGTGGATTCTATTGATTTTAATAAATTTCCCACGATAGATTTATTGCTCAATAATGCAGGGCTTGCCAGTGGATTGGGTACAATAGACGAGGGCTTATATTCGGATTGGGATGTGATGATAGATACCAATATAAAAGGGCTTTTGTATGTATCTCGAGAGTTGATACCGATATTGAAAAAACAAGGTTTTGGTCATGTCGTCAATATTTCTTCTACGGCTGGAAAACAAGTCTATGCCAATGGAAATGTATATTGCGCTACAAAACATGCGGTAGATGCACTTTCGCAAAGTATGCGTATCGATTTGCTTTCACACGGCATTAAAGTTACGGCTATAAGTCCTGGTGCTTGTGAAACAGAATTCTCCGAGGTGCGTTTTCATGGAGATAAAGAAAAGGCAAAAGCGGTTTATGAAGGATTTGACCCATTGCGCCCCGATGATATAGCGGAGACCATTTGGTATTGTGCCAATCTTCCCAAACATGTTTGCATCAATGACTTGACTATTACATGCCTCACTCAAGCCAACGCCAATTACAATATTAAGAGAAAAGTGTATTAGTTATACTCTTATATTCATAATCTTGAATGAAAATTAAAAAAATCTGCAAATGTATAAGCCGGATTCTGTATCTTTTTCAATGAAAAAGACGACTATCATTTATCTAGCCTCAAAGTCGCCCTTGAGGTCCAACGACCTACCCTTCTTGTCGCCAAAAGGCAGGGACGAGTAGCCCCAAAACAAGATTTATTTGGTCTTTCAGCCCGTGGGGTTTGT
>JBIPMU010000011.1:0-12128 GCA_044377205.1 Chitinophagales bacterium
TCCATTTCAAAATTTCCAAAAATCTCAGGAGGTGAAACAGGTCAATTTCTATCGCGTATGGCACAGTCTGCTTTTAATTCCGCTATTACCAAAATGAGATCTTTTGAGGATTCATATTTAAGCCCCGAAGTGTTATTGTTGTCTTTGACGGAACAACATGACGATACTTCAAAACTTTTAAAAGAGGCAGGCGTCAATTCAAAAGAGATAGAGAAAGCGTTGAAGGAACTCCGCAAAGGAAAAAAAGCAGATGATGCCACGGGCGAAGTTACTTTTGAAGCTTTGAATAAATATGCCATCAACCTGAATGAACAAGCGGAAAAAGGAAAATTGGATCCTGTAATTGGGCGCGATGAAGAAATACGAAGAGTTTTGCATATTCTTAGCCGAAAAACAAAAAATAATCCGATGCTTGTAGGAGAACCTGGTGTAGGGAAGACAGCTATTGCAGAAGGTATTGCCAAACGTATTATCAATAAAGATGTTCCCGAAAATTTGCTGGATATTCAAATATTTGCCTTAGACATGGGCGCATTGATAGCAGGGGCTAAATACAAAGGCGAATTTGAAGAGCGTTTGAAGGCAGTAGTAAAAGAAGTAGTGGAAAGTGAAGGGAGAATTGTACTTTTTATCGATGAAATTCATACCATCATTGGTGCTGGGAAAAGTGATGGCGCTATGGATGCTGCCAATATTCTGAAACCGAGCTTGGCAAGAGGTGAACTTCGTTCTATAGGCGCTACCACTTTGGATGAATATCAAAAATATTTTGAAAAAGATAAGGCTATGGAGCGTCGATTTCAGAAAGTAATGATCGATGAGCCGTCTACTGAAGATGCCATTTCTATTATGAGAGGATTGAAAGAACGCTACGAACGATATCACAATGTTCAGATAAAAGACGATGCGATTATTGCTTCGGTAATGCTATCCGAGCGATATATCACCGACCGTTTTTTGCCCGACAAAGCGATTGATTTAATTGATGAAGCGGCAGCAAAATTACGCCTTGAAATTAATAGTATTCCAGAAGAATTGGATGAGTTAAATCGAAAAATTATGCAATTGGAAATTGAACGAGAAGCTATCCGAAGAGAAAAAGACGAAGATAAATTGTTGCATATTGAAGAGCAATTGGCTAATTTAGGAGCAGAAAGAGATATTTTTCAATCAAAATGGGATCAAGAAAAAAGTTTGGTAGAAAAAATCCAAACCGCAAAGAATAATATAGAGCAGCTGAAATTAGAAGCGGAGCAAGCCGAACGTTCGGGAAATTTTGCTCGTGTGGCGGAGATTCGTTATGGACTGATAGTAACAGCTGAAAAAGATATTGAAGCAGCGGAAACGGAACTAAAAACAGTTCAGGCCAATAGTAAGCTCATGAAAGACGTTGTGACAAGCGAAGATATTGCTGAAATTGTGAGCAAATGGACAGGAATTCCAATTCAAAGTATGCTACAAACCGAAAAAGAAAAATTATTGGGACTGGAAAATGTGCTCAAAAAACGTGTGGTGGGACAAGACGAAGCGGTTGAAGTTGTTGCTAATGCAATTATCCGAAGCCGTGCAGGATTACAAAATCCAAATAAACCTATTGGATCCTTTTTGTTTCTTGGCAGTACAGGGGTAGGAAAGACGGAGCTAGCAAAAGCATTGGCGGAATATTTGTTCAACGATGAAAATTCGTATATCCGAATAGATATGAGCGAATATCAAGAAAAACATAGTGTGAGCCGTCTTGTGGGCGCGCCTCCGGGATATGTAGGCTATGAGGAAAGTGGTCAATTGACAGAAGCTGTACGAAGAAAACCTTATTCTGTTGTATTGTTTGACGAAATAGAAAAAGCGCACCCCGATACGTTTAACGTATTGCTACAAATGCTGGACGATGGAAGACTTACGGATAACAAAGGGAGATTGATCAATTTCAAAAATACGATTATTATTATGACTTCAAATATAGGTAGTGATATTATTTTGTCTGAATTTGAAGGATTGGAAGAGCGCGAAATGTTAGCGAAAGTACCTATGGTTCAAGCTGAATTGCTCAATCATCTCAAATCTAATGTAAAACCTGAGTTTATAAATCGTATTGATGATATTGTACTTTTCTTACCATTGCGCAAAAAAGTGATAGAAGCGATTGTGAAAATTCAAATTAAAGAAATTGAAAAACTTTTGGAAGCGAATAAGCTAAAAATAGATATCAATGAACTTGCATTGGAATATTTGGCAGAAAAAGGCTACGACCCTGATTTTGGTGCAAGACCTATCAAAAGGCTTATCCAAAAAGAAATTGTGAACAATATTGCTAAAAAAATGATAAGCGGCGAAATCAAAAATGGTGATGAAATTATCGTCGATTTGATAGATGATTCGATAGTGATTTACCCCAAAAAATAATTAGCATTATAGAAACTATGCGGAAATAATTATCATTTGATTTCCGCATCTATATCTATTGAAATTTGTTTGATATAAATAAATATTTTATAGCGACAAAAAATGGCATAATGATTTTGTACTTTTACAGCTATAATCATATAAATAAGTCGTTATGGAAAAATTACCAAATAAATACGAACTCATCGTATACTTCTTAATTGCCAATTTCTTTATTTTTATATTGTATTTATTTGCAAATGAAAATACGCAAATGTATCATCCACAAGTGTATAGAAGCTCCAATATGAATATTTTAGGTGTGTTGTTGCTTGTGATTATTACTTTTTTGTTTTTGAAGTCGAATGAAAAAAGCAATTAGAATCTTACATCAACCCCTTAATTTCATCTACAAACCTCAATGCAATCCCATCGGCATCGATTTTGCTTTTGGCTTCGGAGTAGATACGAATAATAGGCTCGGTATTAGATTTGCGCAGGTGAACCCATTTATCTGCAAAATCTATTTTGAGACCGTCTATGGTATTGCAAGATTCCGTATCTTTGTATCGATTCCAGATAGAAGTTATGATGGCATCTACATCTGTGCTAGGCGTTAATTCTATTTTGTTTTTTGACATTTCATAATGCGGAAGTGCCGCTTTTATTTCAGTCATTTTTATCGATATTTCGGCATAATAGCTTAGAAATAGTGCAATTCCCACCAAGGCATCGCGTCCATAATGATTTTCAGGAAAAATGACACCTCCATTGCCTTCGCCACCTATAATAGCTTGGATTTCTTTCATTTTGGTTACAACATTTACCTCGCCTACTGCCGATGCTTGATATGAACCGCCGTGTTTTTCGGTAATATCTCGCAAGGCGCGCGTGCTACTCATATTAGACACTGTATTTCCCTTTTCTTTGGACAAAATATAGTCCGCCACAGCTACCAAGGTATATTCTTCGCCAAACATACTGCCGTCTTCACACAAGAAGCAAAGTCGGTCTACATCGGGGTCTACTACAATTCCTATATCTGCTTTTTTGGATTTAATGGCATCTGATATTTGTGTCAAATGCTCCGCCAAAGGCTCGGGGTTATGAACGAAATCGCCACTCAAATCATCATTTAAAATCTCAAAATTTGAGATACGTAGCGCTTCCAATAATTTTTTTACCGCAATAGCGCCCGTGCTGTTGATAGCGTCCACTATTATTTTGGGATTAGACTTGGCTATAGCTTCTTTTTGCGTCCATTTTGAATGTATAATTTTATCAATATGTTTATCTATCAGCGTATCATTTTTTGATATTTTACCCAAATTATCTACTGATTCAAAATCCAACGTGTCAATTTTTTCAGCCATTTCAATGATTTGTTTGCCTTGTGCATCATTGATAAATTCGCCCAAATGATTGAGCAATTTAAGTGCATTCCATTGTTTGGGATTGTGGCTGGCTGTGATGATAATACCACCATCGGCTTTCAATTCCTTTACCGCAAATTCTACTGTAGGCGTGGTAGATAGTCCCAAGTCAATCACATCGATTCCAATGCTACATAGAGCACCACTCACAATATTCGAAATCATTTCTCCCGAAATTCGAGCATCTCTACCTATTGCCACCGTTGGTTTATTATTTTTCTCTTTTATTTGCATGCCATACGCTAGTGCATATTTCAACGCATCGATAGGAGAGAGTCCTTCGCCTTGCTTACCTCCGATAGTGCCTCTAATGCCCGAGATTGATTTAATTAATGTCATAATGGTATATAAAAAGATTTTTACAGATTTAAAAATGTGTTAATTTCCCCAATGGAGCTTGTATTTGAGGGCTTCCAAGAAGGAATTGTCTTTTACATTGAGGATTTTGAATGTGTTTTTTGCTTTTTTTACCGAGATCAAATGATTGGACGTAATATAAGCCAATCTCGAATCCAACGTGCATAAAAATTCGGGCGTTCTCCCTTTGATTTCAAAACTCAAAATCACATCATCAGGCATTACAATAGGCCTAATATTCAAATTATGTGGTGCAATAGGCGTAATGACAAAATTGTGTGATTTGGGATGTAAAATAGGACCGCCGCAGCTCAGCGAATAGCCCGTAGATCCAGTAGAAGTAGCTATAATAAGCCCATCTGCAAAATAATTATTGAGAAATTCTCCGTTTGCATATACCTTTACTTCTATCATCGAAGACGAGTTAGCTCTCAGAAATGTCAAATCATTTAATGCTATGTTTTCATTGATAAAAATAGGAATATTAGAGTTAACTTCTAATAACATTCTTTCCTCAATCTCATATTTTCCATTTACAAAATGATCAATTGTTTGGAAAAGTTCTTCTTTATTTATATTGGCAAGAAAGCCCAATCTACCCAAATTGACTCCCAATACAGGAATATCCGTATCTTTTGTCAATATAACTGTGTCCAGCATAGTACCATCGCCGCCCATACAAATGATTAAGTCGGGTTTTTGTAGAATCAAAGACGAGCGGTCTTCGTATGTTTTTTCAAATTTGTATTCTACCAATTTTTCAGCAATATCGGAGAAAATAGTAAAAGGAATTTCATGGTTTTTGAGAAAATCTATCAATGATAGAAATAAAGCTCTGTGATTCTCCTTCACATCTCTTGAATAAATAGCTATATTCATATTTCTTAAATTTTTTCTAATAAATTGATTAGAAAATTTTTGTGTATTTCAATAAACAAATGTACATATTTTTTTCTATGTTTGGTTAAAATGATAATTTTATAATATTTCTTAGCACTTTTAAAGTGGTTTTAATAGACCCAAAATTATTCAAAAAATTAGAATTATTTTGGACATAAATCGATAAATTTTATTTTGAATGGGTATGATGTTTTTAATTACTTAATTTTTTTTCACAATTGTTAACAAATTCGAATTAAATAAAGGGATATTTTTGCGTTTGAAAATAAAACGACACAGAAAAATATTAAGATTAATCGTATTATTTTCATTTTTTAATCTTAAATATAAAAACCATGAAAAAAACATCAAAATCTTTACTAATTGTATTTGTATCCACATTTTTCACAATTCAAATGAATGCTCAAGTCTATTTTGACCCTACAGCTGGTGGAACAACCGTGAGAGGCAATAAAAACCTAGGCGTAAACACCGACGACCCCGATGCGCAAATTCATCTAAACAGTGACTGTAGCACCTATAAAAATCCTTTTAGAATTACAAAAACAAATCTTTCCAATTCCATTTTTTCTAAAGAGGGAAATCTTTTATTAAAATGGTTAAACCCAGGAAATACTAGCCAATTTCAAAGAGGAGGAATCGGTACAGAAAATTTAATGCCTTTGAATAATTTAGGCGAAGCCAGCATGATTACTGAAGGAGGTATCGATTGTAATACGCTTTTGCATTGGGATATTGATGTAAGAGGCATTGACAATTCTTTTGTCATCCGAAATATGGAAGAAAACATATCTACTACGCCTTCTCGTTTTTCTAATGCAAAAGACGTGTTTGATATTTCTCCTAGAGAAGCCAATTTTTATGTACCCGCTAATATTCCTACCCTTACATCCAATGCCATTACAACGTCTTCACTCACCCTCAATGGTCCATTCAACGGAAGCTTTGCTTTAAAAGGCGATTTGAAAGTACAAAATGCCAATGGTGACAATGTATTTGCGGTATATCAAAATGGAGAGGTACGAGCTAGAAAGACAAAAGTAGATTTACTACCTATCCCAGACTATGTATTTAAGAAAGAGTACAAACTTATGAATCTTAAAGAGTTGGAACTCTATATAGAACAAAACAACCACTTGCCAAACATCAAATCCGAAGCGGAATACACCCAAGCAGGCGAAATAGACTTAGGCGAACTCAATCTAAAACTTTTGGAGAAAGTGGAAGAATTGACGTTGCACCTTATTGAGCAGAATAAGAAGATAGAAAAGTTAGAGGCTGCATTAAATAATTTGAATAAATAGAATAATGAGATATATTTTTATATTTTTTTTGATAATATTGTTAAGTTCTTGTGGAGTTAAGATTCAAACCTCTGCAATAAAATACGCAGAAGTTCCTGAAAAAATTAGTTCTTTGGTCGTATGTAGAGCTGTAGGTGGAAATTTGAATCTTAATAAAAGGATATCACAATTAATTGAAAATGAAATAAGAATACACTTAGATACAATGATTAGCAATGAGCAGGTGACAGAATTGCTTCAAGAAAACAATATCTTTTATTATGAAGATTATACAGACATTCTACTAAAAAAAATATCAAATCTAACAAATCAAAGATTTTTAATAGTGCCTACGATAGAGGCTTATAGAGAAAGTCAGAATATCGATGTACAAGCTTATCTTACCATTTCATATTTATTGTATGATGCCACTGACAAAAAAGCATTGTTGGTAGTGAAATCCACCGCAAAAGATTCGCCTATTAAAAATTCAAATTTTCAATCTCCTACGGACATAAATAGTAAAATTCCATTATTTACCAAAGAAGTTGTAGAAAAAATTTTTAATTATATAGGAATTTCGTATAACAAAGAGGCCACATATAAACGTATTTCCTTAGAAGAATATGAAAAAAATTATTTACCTAAATTAAAAGATAATTAGCACATGAAAAAACTACTATTAATCTTCATTATTATAAATTTATATGGCTGCTGTAAGGATTGTACGGATGATACCAATCCTTCATGTCCTAATTATAACCCGTGTAAAAATGCAAAAGAAACTAAAGCTAATTTTAGGAATTATACTTATGTTGAACAAAGATATTCTGGTATGTTTGCAGAAATTCCTGACTATCATGAAATGTCAACTTCTGCGGGCTTTTGGACTATAGACACTACCCAGAAATACGACTATTGGGAATGGCATATTGGGACAGAAATAATACCATTGGAAAAAATTGTAACTAGGCGCAATTTTCCAGAAGGTCAAGAGATTCCAATTACTTTAGTGGTGAAAAATACACCAAATAAAAAATGTTTTCCAAACGACGATGGGATGGATACTCTTACCAAAAATTATTTGGCATTAGACTATACTCATTATAATTTCAATAGTAGTTTAATAGGGACATATGAAATGCAATATACCAATCATCCTACAAATAAAGATAAATTTAAATTTAAAATACTAAAAATTCAAGGAAAATTAACTATAGATACTTTTCCCGATATTAGCTGTGTATTAAATATACCTTTTGTTCCTTTTGAAGTTAATCTTTATGGAGATAATAATCAAGTTATTTTTGAAGCATATATATGTAATAGAGATGAAAAAAAAGTACAGATTGTTTGGCTAAGGAGAAAAGCAAAAAACTCAAATGAAATTGAAATGTATGTTTCATACAATGATTATCCTATAAACACAAAATACTATGCCACAGGCAAGAAAATTCAATAAATTTAAAAATTAAGAACATGAAAAAATATCTAATCTATTTACTTTGTCTTCATATCAAATTAAGTTATGGGCAAAATTGTATAGGTACAAATTCTACAAATGAATATCCTTGTTGTAATCAAATTATTAATATAGACCCTTTAGACAATACCTATATAGTAAATACAGAACGGATAGGGCTAAACAATCATCGAGATATAAATTTTCAAAATTTTGATGTAAAATATCTCGACCCAAATCATAGCTTAAAAGCAATCAATGCTCAGAATATAGAAACTTATTTGAATAATCCTATTTTCGAGCTAGGCAATGAATATGACATGATGACAAACTGGAAACAATTCTATGATGTAGACAAATTGCCAATGCATCCAAAAAATGGCTGGCAATTGATGCATCATTACGATGGCTGGAAACCTTTTACGCGGTTCAATTCTGCGGTAAATATGACGTCTTTAAGTGCTGGTAAATTAGGATACCACTATATGTATTACAATAAATATACAGGAGATGCCCGTTTTGTAATATATCCACAAACGGATGGGCCATATAATCCTAGCGAACTTTCACTAAATTTAAGGTTAGTGAAAAATGCTTCACCCAAACCCGATGCATCCGCTATTTTTAATATCTATAATGAAAGATTAGTAGGACTAGATAAGCCTACATTAGTAGATGAAGTCAAGTCTTATTTAGGATCAAAACAAAATGTAGGTTCTATAAATGGTGCTTTTTTAGATTTTAGATTTTATTACGACCCGTGCGTATGTATTACTAAGCCTATATTAGAATTTGAAGCCAGACAACGCACTACACTTCAATTATATGCAGAAGGAAAATATGCTGGAATTACAAGACAATTTGACAAAAGTGGTAAAATACCAAGCAATTATGGAGAGAATTGGCTGGGGTCTGTATATGGCGATTATAATGGAAGTGCCGATTTTGAAGTCAAAAATGGATTTCAAATTTATAGAACAGCCGATAGTATGGCTAAACAATTTTATGTATCTCCTGAATTACAAACAATTGCCAGTGCACTTGGAATGTTTGGTAAAGTTGCCAGTGGGAGTTTTAATATACCAACAAATTATACCTTAGCAAATACTTTAGGCAAATTAACTAACATACCTTCTCTACTAAATGATACAAATAAATTAAACATACCTTTAGGCAATCTTTTATCTGGTGGTATCAACTATCTAGCAGGACAGATAAACGCAGATGTTCCTAATGTATCGTTTTCGGAAGGGCAAATAGCCATGCGTGGAAAAATAGTTGGAGATACTAAATGGCCTGGTTTTAACACTAGAAGTATTATCTATCCTGGTAGTTATAATGTTTATAATAAAGCAGGAGTTGGAGAATATCCTTATTATAATGAAAATGTGGGAGTTTTTTCTCTGATATATACTCCAAAATTATGGTACCGCACCAAATCAAATTATGGGAAACTCTATACCGATTTTAGTATTCAAAATCCATTGAAATATGCCATAAATCCACGAGCAGATGTAGATTTATTAAAGACAAAAATTTATTCTACAATTGAATTTGATTATTATTTACCTTATACAGATACAATTAAAACAAATCAAAATGCAAATTCGACAATTTTTAATTTTGACCAAGCTATATACGACCTTTTTTCTCCATCAAAAGGTTTTGCGGTAGTCCATAAAGTAAGAATAAATGTAGATAGTTTAAATAGTAATTTGCCAAATGGAATAAAAATTTACCCATTTTCGGGAGATGTATATAATTCAAAAAGTCTATTTTTCAATGACAAGTATCTTACAAGATACACGATTCAAACCATTTTACTTCCAATAGACAAAATACATGAATTTGAATTTAAATTTGATTTGAACTTTAATAATAATCAAGAACAATTTTTAATTAAACATCTCAGTAATATTTATTTTGGCGGTCCATTACATCCAAATACTCCTTTAAATACCGAAACATCGGGAAACTTACTTCAAAAATTACAATACAGTATTTTTATGTCGCCAAGGATAAAGATTATAGGTCATTATAATTATTTTCCAAATAGATTCCAAACACCTCCAGAGTGGGAACAAATTCTTACTTATGATATTGATAATGGAATACAAGTAAATAAAACAGCTATAACTTCTCAAATAACACCAAATGTAATTAGAACTTCTCAATTTAATTTTTCAAGTACAAATAATACTATTACTGCACAAACAATTATTGTAGATAGTGATTTAAGTGGTTATAATTTCCCAATTTATTTAAATGGAATTGTTTCCATCGATGTAGTTAACGGTGGGACAGTATCTCCTACAACTACTATACAAATAATTCAAGATCCTTTAGGTCATGTTAGTTTAAATCCATTTACTGAAAGTGAAATAAAATCATTTTGTTCTACAAATAATTATTCAGCAAAGAATTTCTTGAAAAATGCTAGAATTAAAGATTTTATTACAAAGAATAAATCAAATGTAGCTTCCATCTCCCTCCACCCCAATCCGACATCATCCAAAACTACGCTTACCTTATCGGGCTACGAACATACGAATGTAAGTGTGATGATTTTTGATTTGATAGGACGCGAAGTATATACGCAGCTGGAAAAAGACATTACAGCTAGAGAGCATCAAGCGGTGTTGAATACAGAAATGCTTCAGGCAGGTACATACATCGTTAAAATCTTTAACGGTAGGGAAGAAAAAGTAGCGAAGCTGGTAATTTTGAAAAACTAAAAACAAGGTAATTAAATTCTTTGAAAAGCACTACGATTGTAGTGCTTTTTTTATATATGTAAGAGCATTTATTGTGCTTGTATAATAGCCCAGATATAAGCGGATATCCTCCGAAGCTTGCGCAGGAGATAGCAGCGATTAGCTGGAATAAGCTCCAAAAACGAAGTAATTTTTTGTTTTTAATTTTACGTAGAAAAAAATTGTGTACATTTGTTGCATGTATTTGAAAAGCGTTTTTTTGCTTGCACTTTTTGTTTTGGTTTCATGTCATCAAGAAAGAAAAAAGACCCAAGATGTATTGAAGTTTAATATTTCTCAAGGATTGAGTTCATTGGATCCTGCATTTGCAAAAGATTTGAGTACTACATGGATGGTAGGGAATGTGTATGATTGTCTTTTTACTTTGGATGAGAATACGGAATTAAAGCCTCAGCTTGCTAGTCATTATGAAGTGAATGATGATGCTACAATATATACGATTTATATGCAAAAAGGTGTGTTTTTTCACAAAAATGCTTGCTTTAAATCAAATGATAGTACCCGAATGGCAACTGCCTATGATGCGGTATATTCTCTAGAGAGATTATTGAATCCAAAAACGGCATCGCCGGGCTCATGGATTTTAAATGGTAAGGTAGATTCGGTGCAACCCTTTAAAATTATAGATAGTTTTACGTTTCAAATTCGTCTTCAAAAGCCTTTTGCACAATTTATTTTTATTTTGACGATGCCATATACAAGTATCGTGCCCCATGAAGCAGTTGCTTTTTATGGGAGAACATTTAGAAAAAATCCTGTGGGAACAGGACCTTTTAAAATGAAGGCATGGGAAGAAGGAACGGCATTATTTTTAGAGAAAAATTCAAATTATTTTCAAAAGGATTCGATGGGAGTTCAATTACCTTATATTCCATATGTAAAAGTAACATTCAACGAGCAGAAGAAAATGGAATTTTTGATGTTGAAAAAAGGAGAATTGCATTTTTTGAAAGATGTGGATGGTAGTATCGTTCATGATGTTTTTGATGAGCAAGCGAATTTACTCCCCTTACTAAAAAACGATTTTTATGTTCAGAAAAAGACTTATTTGAATACGGAGTATTTGGCTATTATTCATAATAATCCAAAATCACCGTTGTATCAGAAAAATGTTCGAAAAGCAATAAATTTAGCAATCAATAGGCAAGAAATAGTATCTAATTTGAAGAATAACTTAGTTAAAATTGCAAATAAAGGATTTGTAGTTAATGGAATGCCCAACTTTGATACTACTTTTGAGGGATTTGAATATGATCCAATCAAGGCAAAAGCCTTGCTTTTAGAATCGGGATATTCTGCTTCAAATAAGCCCAAAATTCAGTTACATATCAATAATTCATTTGTAGATTTGGCCGAGTTTGTTATTTATCAGTTGCAGCAGGTAGGATTTGAAGTGGATTTAAAAATGCATCCTGCTGAAACTATGATGCAATTGGCTATTGAAGGAAAAATTGATTTTTTTAGACGTTCATGGACTGCGGATTATCCCGATGCAGAGTCTAATTTTGCATGTTTTTATAGTAAAAATAACTCTCCA
>JBIPMU010000201.1:0-3417 GCA_044377205.1 Chitinophagales bacterium
TCATAAAATGTTATTTATACTCCGCAATTTTTACTGGAGATATCTTCGTAATAAATAATAGAGGGACAAATGTAGTAATAAAACAAACGACAAGGGTTAATAAATTGATACCTATAACTTTAATCCAATCAAAATATATTGGCGCATAATCTACATAATATATGTCTTCCACAAGCCTTATAATATGAAATTTATATTGTATATAAGCTAAAACAAATGCAATAATATTTCCCCAAAACAAACCTTGTAATATGAATTTAATAATTTGAAATAAAAATAATTTAAAAATGGAGATATTATCGGCTCCTAACACTTTTAATAAACCAACTAAATTTATACGTTCTAATAAAAATATACTCATACATGATACGATATTAATCATGGCTACGATTAGCATAATTAAAATGATTATTTTTTCATTCTGAGTCATTAAATTCAACCAATCAAATAATTGTGGAAAAATAGTATATATTGTACTTACATTTACATTAGGTAACGCTTCATATAGCGATGCCGCAGTTGCTTCAATTTGAGATTTATCTTTTACAAAAACTTCGATTGCACTAAATTGATTTGAATTCCAATTATTCAGTTTTTGTACATATTCAATTTGTGTAATTATATTTTGCTGATCAAACTCCGCAATTCCAGTTGAAAACACATCTATAATTTTACATTTTTTTGTAAAACTATATTCTCCTTTTAAAAAACTTAAAAAAGCTTGATCCTCTTTTTTGAGGTTCAACGCCGCAGCAGTTTTTTTAGAAATAAATATTGGGATACTAGAAGTATCAGTACTCTGTATTATTTTGTAATTGGGTTGAACATATCTACTATAAAAAAAATCGCTTTGTTTTAAATCAACTCCTTTTAAGATAAGGCCTTCTATATTATCCTTTTTTTTGAGAATTACACCCTTATTAGCAGAAAAAGTTATCCTATCAACCTGTTTATTTTCTTCTATTATTTTCAATATTGTAGAATCAATTTCCAAAGGAGCTTCCAAAAAATTATTTGTAAAACTAAATGGAAGAATATGTATATTTGCCCAGAAATCAAAAATTTTAGATTCAATTTTTTGTTCAAATCCCCGAATTAAAAAGGATGAAACAAGCATAATTGATATACTCAATGCAATTGCTACTTTGTTAAGTTTAACAATTGAATTTGAAAATTGCGATTTAATTTTTGTATGATTTATTAATCTTTTTGATAAACTTCTAGTCCAGTGCATAAGACAAAATTAATACTATTTGCGTTAAATAGAAACAAGAAATTCATGAGACTACAAAAACATATCCTATTATCATTATTTTTAATTGTTTTAAATACATCTTTTGGGCAAGAAATTATTCCGGGTGCTGCACGTCTAGATCAATATCTTCATATATTAACTTCAGCTAAGGTTCGTGTAGGTATTGTATGTAATCAAACGAGTGTCATAGGAAATACGCATTTAGTAGATACATTAATAAGTCTTGGTGTCAATGTGAAAAAAATATTTTCTCCAGAGCATGGATATAGAGGCAATGCTGATGCAGGTGAAAAAGTGAATGAAACAGGAATTGATGAAAAAACAGGCGCACAAATTATTTCATTGTATGGAAATAATTTAAAACCCAATAGAGGTGATTTAATTGATTTGGATTATGTTGTTTTTGATATTCAAGATGTAGGAGTAAGGTTTTATACATATATTTCAACTCTACAATATGTTTTAGAAGCTTGTGGTGAATTTCGTGTAGCTGCATTGGTTCTAGATAGACCAAATCCTAATGGAAACTACATTGACGGTCCTATTTTAAAACTACAATATACTTCTTTTGTAGGTATGCAACAAATTCCAATTGTTTATGGTATGACTATAGGTGAGTATGCAAAAATGATTGTTTATGAGGGGTATTTGGCTAATGCTGTTAAACCAAATTTGAAAATTATCCCTTGTCTAAATTACACTCATAACTCCAAAGTATCTTTAAAAATCCCCCCATCTCCTAATTTAAAATCAGATAATGCTATCGCCCACTACCCTACTCTTTGTCTTTTTGAAGGGACAAATGTATCTGTTGGTCGTGGAACTGAAAAACCTTTTGAAGTGTATGGGAGTCCTTATCTCAAAGGTGAAAAATATAATTACCAGTTCTCTCCAAAACCATCTTATGGCGCAAAAAATCCTCAATTTAAAGGTGAGATTTGTTATGGAGAGGATCTTCAAAACGTTGAAGCAAAAAATAAAATTAATCTTTCTCTCATTATTGATGCTTATAAAGCATGGGATAGCAAACTAATTACTTTTTTTAATCTAAAAAGTTTATTTTTTGACAAATTAGCTGGAGAAAAGGAGTTAAGGCTTTCTATAGCTGCTGGTAAAACAGAAGAAGAAATAAGAAGATCTTGGATTCCCGATTTAATTGCATTTAATCTAATGAGGAAACGATATTTGCTATACGAGGATTTTCCAAACCCATTTAAATAAATTTTTATAAAGACAGTATTACAAGTTAAATTATTGTTCGTTTTCTTTGGCATTTCTTTGAATGCACAAATATTAGATTTACCCCTTAAAACTGAAATTGGTATTGCTGGAAATTTCTGCGAATTACGAGGAAGTCATTTTCACACAGGTATTGATTTTAGAACTCATGGGGTTGAAAACTTACCTATTTATACTGCAGCAGAAGGCTATTTGACTAGAATCGTTATTTCATCATCAGGATATGGCAAGGCACTATATATATCACATCCGAAATTAGGATTGACTACTTTATACGCTCATCTCAATTCGTTTTCGCCCAATATAGAAGCCTTGATTTCAAGAATTCTGAATGAAAGGAAAATAAATTCAATTGATACAGTTTTTTCTAAACCTATTTTATGGATTAAAAGAGGTGAAGAAATTGCTTTGTCAGGTAATACTGGCAATTCTTTTGCACCACATTTACATTTTGAAGTACGAAATACCGTTACCGATGTAGCTTATAATCCCGAATCTTTTTTCAAACAAATAGTAGATAAAATCTCTCCGCTACTTCCCAAATTATATCTTTTTAATATTGAAAAACGTTCACCAACTTTTATAAAAGAAATTGATATTGTAGAAAATGAAAATTTAATTTCAATTGATACAAAAAATATAGCTGTAGGAATTTCTGCAAAAGATTATTACACAGATAAAAACAATGTAATGGGCATTTATTCGGCTAAACTATATGAAGGCTCCAATACTCTTTTTCAAATACAATTTGACAGCATCTTGTTTTCAAATACGAATCAAGTAAAAACAGTAAGTGAGTATAGCTATACAAATATAAAAGATTGCTATAAACTTTTTAATGAAAAATGTTCGAACAATATGTTTATGAATTCGAACAATGGTTATTTATTTTTCAAACCAAATGAAACTAAAAATTTAAAAAT
>JBIPMU010000012.1:0-12059 GCA_044377205.1 Chitinophagales bacterium
TTTCTTTTTTGGAGATACCCAATTTGTTGTACTAAATCATTTAGCCGCATTTCGATCTACAACACACGATCGAAGGCCTTTTATAGATAGGCATCCTACCATTCCTAATTTATTTATTTTCAATGGATTTGGCACCAAAGGCGTATCACTTATTCCTCATTATGCGATAGAATTAATACAAAATATATTAGACAAAACTCCCATTTCAGAAGAGGTTCAGATTCTACGAATTAAAAAAGACAAAAAATATCATTTGATTTAAAAATAAAATTGTATTTTTGCACCTCAAAATTTTTAACTAACTTTTAATTAATTTTTAAGTTTTTATGGCAACTAAAATAAGACTACAAAGACACGGAAGAAGTAAAAGACCATACTACTATGTAGTAGTGGCCGATAGCCGTGCAAGAAGAGATGGTAAATTCATCGACAGAATTGGAGATTACAATCCTTTGACCGTTCCTGCAACGATCAATATTGACTTCGACAAAGCATTTGAATGGGTAATGAGTGGCGCTGAGCCAACTGATACTGTAAAAAGAATCCTTTCTTACAAAGGGGTTATGTACAAAAAACACTTGGCAAGAGGTGTGAGAAAAGGTGCGATGACCGTAGAAGAGATGGAAGCGAAAATGCAAGCTTGGCTTGAGTATAAATCAGACAAAATTGCTTCAAGAGTAGAGAAATTGACAGCAGAAAAAGACGCTAAGAAATCTCAAAAATTGGCTGATGAGGTTAAGAAAAAAGAAGCTTATGCTGAGAAATTAGCTGCTGCAGAAATAGTAGCAGAAGAAGCTCCTGAAATTACAGAAGATGTAATGGAAACTTCATCTGAAGAAGCAATAGAAACTCCAATAGAGGATGTAGCTGCAGAAGAAGTAATGGAAGCGCCAGTTGAAGAAACTGCGCCAGAAGCTACTGAAGAAACAGCTCCAGAAGCAGAATAATTTATAAAAAACATTAAAATTATAAAAAGTGAAAATTGTGTAAAAGCAGTTTTCACTTTTTTTGCTTTATATATATGGATAATCAATTTGTAAAAGTCGGTAAAATTTTAAAATCAAAAGGATTTGATGGGACCCTGCGCATAGCTTTTGATTATGAATTGCTTGAAGATTCTTTCAAAGCATTTTTTTTAGAAAAAAAAGGTGTCTATTCCCCCTTTTTAATAGAAAAATTAGATTTTGATGGAGAATCGGCACTTGTCAAATTTACTAAAATAAAAAGCAAAGAAGAAACCGCTGGACTCAATCAAATGGAGCTTTTCTTGCCCGAACATATTGCAGAACAATGTTTTGAGATAGTGGACTGGGAGGACTATATGGAGTATACGGTATATGACAAAAAAACTATGCTGGGGCATGTAGTAGAAATATACGAAACCAAAGCACAAACTACTCTCGAAGTAAAACTCGATAATTCAGAAAAAACAGTTTTAATCCCTTTTGTAAAAGATTGGATAAAAAATGAAGACGAAGATAACCGAATCTTGTATTTTGAACTTCCAGAAGGACTTTTAGATATATAATCCCATGAAAATAGATATAATAAGTGTAATTCCTGAATTAATTGATAGTTTTTTAACGCACTCCATTGTAAAACGCGCCAAAGACAAAGGGCTTCTGGAAATCAATCTCATTTCGCTACGAGAATACGGAATAGGAAAATATCGTCAAGTAGATGATTATCAATATGGAGGTGATGCAGGAATGGTAATTATGTGCCAACCTTTGGCCGCTTGTATTGAAGATTTGAAAAAAAACACGCAGTATGATGAAATCATTTTTTTATGTCCCGATGGAAAAACATATAATCAAAAAATAGCAAATTCACTTTCTTTAAAAGAAAATATTCTTATGATTTGCGGTCATTACAAAGGAATAGATGAGCGAATTAGAGAAAAATATGTAACCTTAGAAATTTCTATTGGAGACTATGTACTTTCTGGCGGCGAATTGGCAGCGGCAGTGCTTGCAGATAGTATAGGAAGGCTTATTCCTGGTGTCTTAAACAATGAAAGTTCCGCTCTCAGCGATAGTTTTCAGGACAATCTACTTTCTCCGCCTGTATATACGCGCCCCGAAGTATGGGAAGGCATGGAAGTACCCAATATCTTACTTAGTGGTCATCAAAAAAATATTGAACAATGGAAGCTAAACCAGTCTATCGCTAGAACGCAAGAGCGCAGACCTGATTTATTGGACTAGAAACTACGCATGATGATACGGAATACCTTTCATAATAGTATAGGCTCTGTATATTTGCTCCAAAAAAATGGGACGAATGATTTGGTGCGAAAACGTCATATCGGACAAAGATAACTTGCCATCTGCCCTATCATATATTTTTTGTGAAAATCCATACGCACCTCCAACCAAAAAGACAAGGGTTTTTATACTCGTATCTTGCTTATTTTGTACAAATTGAGCAAACTGCTCACTAGTGAATTTCTTGCCTTTATCGTCCAGAAGAATTACATGGTCCGTTTTATCTATGTATTTTTCAAAAGCCTCTCCTTCTAGCTGCTTCATAGTATCTATATGGTCTACAGTTTTTTTCATCACAATTTCTACCCATTCTATAGGAACAAAATGCTTGATTTTATTTGTAAAATAATCTATACTTTCCTTTGTAAAATCAGGAAAACTTTTACCTATAAGTAGCACTTTTATTTTCATAAATTATGCATGATCATGGAAGAAATGTATAAATAAATAGAATAACCCTATTGCTATCATAAGCGCTCCACTAAAAATATGAGGATTAAACCAATTACTTATATTAGAAAGCCATTGATTTGCTCTAGCTCGAAACAAATAAACAATCATATAAATTACCAAAAAAACAGCAACAACTCCTAACATATAAGAAAAAATATAAAAAAATATATTCTTAAAACTATCTGTACTCAATGAGATAAAAATAGGAGATAAAACAGAAGGACAAGGCGTAAGTCCTGCCAAAAAACCTAACCAAATTTTCTCTTTATGGGATTTTTTTTCTTGACTATTTATTTTTGTATCATGACAACTACAACCTAGATAGTCATCATTTTTCTTAGATTTTTTTATTAATAAAAACAATCCATAACAAATTATCATAATTGATGACCCCACTTGAAGCCATTCTATGTGCTCAAAATTTGGTAATTTGAAAAATAAAATAGAAACAGCCAACACCAATGAAAAATGGGTAATTAAAAGACTAGCAAGCATCATAAGTCCATCGGAAAACTTCTTTGACTGCGATGTGTGCAAGGCCACAATAGACTTACCATGTCCAGGCTCTAGCGAGTGCAATGCCCCTAAAACAAACGATGAGCTATAACTAAGAAGATTTGATATCATTGATAAAATCGTATAATGAATTAGTATAACAAAAAAAAAACGATTTTTGTTTTACCAAATTCAGAAAAAACTATAAAATATGTTTTTCGGCATGATAACTACTACGAACCATAGGGCCACTTTCTACAAACATAAAGCCTTTTTCTAACGCTATAAGTCTATATTTTTCGAAATCCTCAGGAGTTACATATCTTTGGACTTCCAAGTGCTTTCGTGTAGGCTGAAGGTATTGACCTAGAGTGATTATATCTACATTGGCTTTGCGCAACATATCCATAGCCTCATACAACTCATCCTCCGTTTCGCCTAAACCTAGCATAATGCCGGATTTTGTTCTGCGAATACCATTTTCTTTCAAATATTTCAAGACAAATAAACTTCTATCAAATTGTGCTTGAATACGCACTTTGCGGCTCAATCGCTCTACTGTTTCCAAATTATGTGAAACTACTTCAGGAGATACTTCTACTATTTTATCTAAAATAGCCTTATCCCCCTTAAAGTCGGGAATTAATGTTTCCATAGTTACACCTGGAGCTTGCTTTCGAATGGCTCGAACGGTTGCAGCCCAAATTCCTACTCCCCCATCAATAAGATCATCTCTATCTACGCTGGTGATAACGATATGTTTTGCTCCCATTTTTTTTACCGATTGCGCCACTCTGGCTGGCTCAAAAATATCAACATCTTCAGGTTTTCCTGTTTCTACATTGCAGAACTGACATGAGCGGGTGCATACATTTCCCAAAATCATGATGGTAGCGGTACCTGCGCCCCAGCATTCTTCTTTATTGGGACAACGCCCACTTTCACAAATAGTATGAAGTCTATTTTCTTGTATATTCTTATTGAGTTCGCTAAAGTTATTTCCAGAAGGCAATTTAATTTTGAGCCAATCTGGTTTTCGTACACGTTCTTTGGTAGGGTTCATGATTGCAAAAATAAACAAAATAGTTTTAACAAAGATTGGATTTATTATTTAATCTGAAATTATAAATCTAAAATAATGATAAAATGAAATTCGAAAATTGAGATATAAATTTAATAAATAAATATACTGCTCCCAAAATGAATAGCAATAAAAACAATAACAAACCTATAATTATTCCTATACCACTGCCTTTGTGTTTTCCTTCAAAATAATGCGCTTCTATGAGCTTGTAGTTTCGTTCATTGGCTTTGATTACAAAATCCCCTAATTGTCCTAATACAGGAATTTCACCCACCAAAAAATCAATAAAAATATTACGAAGCATAAGAATAATTACCTTTCCTTCTGCTCCCAATTGAAGTGATAATAAAACAAATATAAAGCCCGAAATAAAACCAGCAAAAGAACCTATAAATGGAATTAAACTCAATAAAGGATCTATCCCAAATTTAAAATTAAAAAAAGGTAATGTAAATTGCTCGTCCAAGAGTTTGGCATAAGCTTTTAAGAAACGAAATTTATGTTCTTTTTCAGATGTTTTCATAAGGGAATATTAACTTCCCATAGCACGTTGTAGCTTTACCACTTGGTTTTCCCACCACATTTTTTGATCTTCCATTTCACTAGCATCTGCAAAATCCGTGATGATTAGAACCGTATCGCCACTTATTTCATTCTGTTGAATTGCAAATTCAAAAAATTCGTCATTTTCGCTATTTTCCCATTGATATGCTATCAATTCTTCTTCAATATCATCTATCAAGGTTGCATTTTCTTTATAGCCTTTCCACATGAAGGTATATTCATCACCTTTATTATCACAACGTTCACAAAACCACTGAGATAGATGTGTTGGCAATTTTACAAAATCATAAAGAATTCTGGGAGATGTTTTAATGATGTAATCTATTTCAAATATTTCCTTTGCCATCTTCTATTTCAATTTATAATTATACAATTTGAAGTGCAAGTATAAACTTTTCTAATTGACTACAATACTTTTTTTTTTGATTTAATGAAAATGTGGATAGAAAGTTAAAAAATTAAGGTTTCTTTTTGGGTTCTTCTTCCTTGTCATCATCATTATCTAATCTTCGTATTTTTTCAGGCACCAAAAAAGATGAAGGAAAGTATCTTCCCAATAACTTCAAATCATTTCGTGCACTTTCGGGATTAGGATAATCTCCTACA
Organism: Chitinophagales bacterium; assembly: GCA_044377205.1. Taxonomy (GTDB): domain Bacteria; phylum Bacteroidota; class Bacteroidia; order Chitinophagales; family JADJOU01; genus CHPMRC01. The sequence goes on from JBIPMU010000012.1 coordinate 5,470, forward strand.
CGCACTTTATAATAAGGTTGCTGATATATAGTATAGCATCTAATTGAAGGAAATTTGTTGTAAAATTCTGACTTGACCTTCATGGCTTCCTCTCTACTATTTCCATTGAAAATTTGAATACGGTACCCTTCTGTAAATGGACTTCTTTTAATAATTTTTTTATGAGAATTTATCAATCCATTGATATTGGAATGATCGATTATGATTGATTCAAACTCATTTAACCTCGACGTATCATTTGTTTGAGCAAAACTATCAATAACAAAAAAACAAATAATAAGTAGTATGAAATTTTTCATATATTCTCTAAATTTTTAAGGAGCCAATCTTTTAATTATCCATCGATCAACTTCTTTTTTATATACAATTCTGTCATGTAATCGTCCTGGCTGTCCTTGCCAAAATTCTATTTCTAATGGATGTACATAATATCCTCCCCAATTTTCAGGACATTTAGCTATTGAAGGATTATTGATGATATTTTCTAAATTATTAACTAATTGCTCCAATTCAATCTCTTGACTTTGGGGCGATGCAATAGCTGAAAATTGACTATTTTCTGGTCTTGAAGAGAAGTATGCTATTGCTTTTTCTCTACTTCCTTTTGTCACGGTCCCTCTAATTCTTACTTGTCTTTGGCATTTTTCCCAATAAAAAAGCAAACTTGCATTTGGATTTTCCATCAAATCAGCCCCTTTCGCACTTGCATAATTTGTATAAAACAAAAATGCATTATCTTCAATCTCCTTGAGCAACACCATACGAGTGTCAGGCATCAGATCGTTGCCACATGTAGCTATAGACATTGCATTGGGCTCTTCTACGCCTTCTTGATGCGCTTCCTCAAACCATATTTTAAATTGTGTAAAAGGACAAGACGCTACGGCTTCCTCAGAGAGCTTGTACTTGTCGTATTCTTTTCGCCAATCGGAAAGATTCATATTATATCATTTTGATGGTAAGCCATTTTTCTACTCGGCTTCTTTTAGATGTATAGAGTTCAAATTTGATACGAATATAGCCATTGATGGGTGGATATTTTGTAAGTGCCAATATATCTGCTATTGTTTGAACATTATATCTTCTTGAAAATAAATATGTTTTGAAAAATTTTAATGAGTCTTCATTATTTCCAATATTCATAGAATCTACAATATAGTTTACACGAACAGAATCTATTATCGTATCTGTAGTAAAAGTAGCCGAAAAACTTATTGGCGTATTTGTCTTACTTTCAAAAGGATTTTTAGAAGGTGAAGTTATCATGATAGGTGTCAAATAACCCACTTGTTCTCCCTCATCTTTTCCACAAGCGAAAACGAGTGCTATGAAAAACAATCCTATAAATTTCATTTTTGAAAATCCTTTCATAATGGCTCAAATTTATTTTTTACAAATTTATATCATTTTTTAAAAACTTGGGCAAAATTGTTTGCCACTCAAACTTACTTCAGTCTCATCGCCAAATATATATCCAAATGACAATTCAAAAGCCCCTTGAGTTTTATTGGCGCTGCTTAATCCAGATACCGTGAAATCATAACTGGCTGTTATTCTATACTTTTGATACTCCATACCCGCTTGAATTATAAAAGCATCTTTAAGCCGGTATCGAATTCCTCCTACTACATTTAAATATTCATTCAAGTTTTTCTTGACTATCATACTCATATTTGTTTGGAAAGCAGGTCCTTGTTTCATATAAACAATTGACGGTGCTATTACCAAGGACTCATCTGCAAAAAATTCTGTACCCGCATGAACTACATAACGCTTATATACACTACTCGAAGAATTTTCATAGAAAAATTGATTGGGTCTATTGAGATTATATATCGCAAATCCCATTTGATAGCCAAATCCATCATTGACTTTTTGCTGCCAAATCAATCCTATGTTAAAATTAGCTTGGATTTGCGATCTTCCATCAAGATATGTTTCAAAATTAGGAATTTGAGGATTAAATTCAAACCCTTCTACTTGATTTTCAAAAATTAAATCGTTCGAAAAAATTCTCTTTGAAGTAAATCCTCCTTGAATTCCTGCCGATAAAAAAGAAGATCCATATCGATCTAAAGCCAATTTATACGATGTAGAAATACTTATATCATGCGTAGAAAGTGTGCCTTCTCCAGCATGATCTCCATTGAATAATAGCCCTATTGACCAAGTATTGTCACCTGTATTTTCTTTAAAAATTTTAGAATCAAATGAGGCTCCGTACGAATTGTATACACCCGTCATAGGCGTATTGGCTACTGCAATATTTTGATTCCTAAAAATAGCTGTTGCACGACTATTTCCATTAAAATTTCCCGTATGTGCAGGATTATAATACAATCCAAAATTAGCTATTTGAGAATAATGGGCGTCTTGTGCATTTAATTTGCATGAAATAATGAACATTAAAAAAAGACACAATTTATAATTTCTCAACATGCATTAAAAATTAAAAAAATATTATAATCTAAGAACATAAAAATTGATTAAAATAAATAGAACTATAGCATATAGAGACATTATCCTCTGCTAATTTTAAATTATATCTTCTATTTATTAATGACATTTGAGTATAATTGAATTGATTAACGCAAAAATAGCGCATTTATGATGTTTAATAGAATAATAATTTCGTAAATTTGCAATTTATAACATTTATGGCAGTAAATAAGTCCTACAATATACATTTTTCATGCAAAACCCAACTTTTGTTCAACTCAAAATTTGAAGATTTTGTAAAACAACAACATGAAAAAGGAACAAATGTTTGCTATTTTGTTGATAAAAATGTTTGGGAAGCACATCCCTCCAAGTTTCTGAATATTGAAAAAATTGTAATGATTGAGGGAAATGAAAATTCAAAAAATTTTGACAATTTAGAAGTTTATATACAACAATTACTTGAGCTCAATGTTGACAAAAATCACCTTTTGATAGGAGTGGGCGGTGGAATTGTATCCGATATTTTGGGATTTGTTGGGTCTTGTTATAAGAGAGGGATCCCATTTGGACTTTTTCCTACTACGGTTTTGAGTAGCGTAGATGCTTCAATTGGGGGTAAAAATGGCTTAAATTTTGGAGCCATTAAAAATGTTATTGGCACCATTGCACAACCAGAATTTATTGCATATGATCTATCATTTTTAAAATCGTTGAAAAAAGAAGACTTCAATGATGGGTTTGCCGAAATTATAAAATATGGATGCATAGCAAATCCAGCAATTTTAGAATTTTTAGAATTTTTTCATTTTGAATATGAGTCGTTTTCGGAAGAAAAATTAATTGCCCTATTCAAAAGCTGTATTGATATAAAATGTTCAATTATAGAAGAAGATCCTTTTGACAAAGGAACAAGAAAAATACTCAATTTTGGGCATACCTTAGGCCATGCTATTGAATCGGAGTATAAAATTTCACATGGCAAAGCGGTAGCAATTGGTATGATGTTTGCTTGTTTTATTTCCGAAAATAATAATACGTCCATTTCTTCTTTAAAAATCAAATCTCTTCTAAATCAATATTTTCTTCCTACATCTTTTTCATTTGATGTAGACATTATGATGCAGAAAATTACACATGACAAAAAAATGAACTCAAATTTTATAGATTTTATTGTACTTGAAAAATTAGGGAAAGCGAATATACAGAAACTATCTTTTGAAAGTCTTAGACCCTTACTCATAGAATTTTTAGATGCAAAAAACAATTAAATTTGTAGGGAATATAAATGGAGAACTTCATGCACCTCCTTCCAAGAGTCATTCACAAAGACTTTTAGCAGGCATGTTACTGGTAAAAGGCAAAAGTCTTTTGCACAATTTTGGACATTCTGACGATGAAATAGCTGCATTAAATATTTTAAAAACTTGTGGCGCTACCCTTAATTTTATTTCTGAAAATAGTATCGAAATCATTTCAAATGGCATTCCAGATAAAAAACTTCATATTCATTGCAGCGAAAGTGGACTCAGCGCTAGAATGTTTACGGCCATAATGGCATCAAAACACTCCGAATCAGTTATTGAAGGATCGGGAAGTATTCTAAATCGAAACATGATGTTTTTTGAAGAAATTTTTCAAAAACTCAATATCCCATTTCAATCAAATCAAGGGAAATTACCTTTTAAAATAAAAGGTCCATTTCGTCCTGTAGATATTGAGGTAGATTCTACTGAAAGTTCACAATATATTACGGGATTGCTTTATTTATATGCTTTAGCAGCACACAAAACGCCACACACTATTTCATTGAAAAATAATGTGAGCAAACCCTATTTGGACCTAACAATAGATACTCTTTCACAATTTGGCATATACATTCAGGAGAATGATAATACCTATACATTTTCTAAAACTCAAATTTTTCGTCCTATTGAAGCTAAAGTAGAAGGCGACTGGAGTAGTGCTGCCTATTTTTTAGTAGCAGGAGCATTGTATGGTACTATTACTATACACGGTCTTCAAATAAATTCCAAACAAGCCGATCGAAAGATAATTGATGTATTGAAACAATGTGGAGCAAATATTACTTTTTCAGAAAATTCTATTGCTGTATCAAAGCATAATTTAAAAAGTTTTGAATTTGATGCTACAGACTGTCCTGATTTATTCCCTATTTTGGCTGTATTGGCATTGCGATGCGAGGGAATCACTACGTTAAAAGGTGTTAAGAGATTACACAATAAAGAAAGTGATCGTGCAGCAGTTATCTTCAATGAAATCAAGAACATAGGAGGTGAAATAGAAATTATTGACGATAATATGATGATTAAAGGGGGGCAAAATTTTAACAAATTTTTTTTAAAAAACTATAAAGATCATAGAATTGTTCTTGCATTCTCTATATTTGCGCTTGGAAATCAGGAGGAGACTATTATTGAAGACATCTCTGTAGTCTCAAAATCCTATCCAAACTTTTTTATAGATCTGTACAATTTAGTTAAAATTTAATAGGTATGAAGCTGTGTTTGGTTATATATGAAAAAAAATTGGACGCCTTATTGAGAAATATTGATCTAAATATGCTTACCGAAGTACGTTTAGACTTTTCAAACTTTAAAGATCAAGAAATTGCTATTATTTTCCGACATTCCAAAAATCTTATTGCTACTTATAGAGAAAATAATAGAACTACACATGAACAACGAATTCAATCCTTGAAAGTAGCGATACAAAATGGAGCAGCTTATGTAGATATTGATTTTGAAACACCTAAAGAAGACATTGAGGCATTATTGAAATTGGCAAAAAAATATAAATGCAAAACCATTATTTCACACCACAATTATATAGAAACACCACATATCAAAGAGCTTTCAAAAACATGTAAAGAAATTCAATCCTATTCTCCAGATATAATGAAAATAATCACCAAAACGGATAGTGTTAATGATTTAAAAAACTTAATGGCACTTTATGCTTTTTTCGATGATATCATTGCATTAGGTATTGGGAAATTAGGAGGTATTTCTAGAGTGATTGCTTTGGCATACGAGGCCCCTTTTATCTTTACTTTTTCAAAATCTAAATACAAAGTTGTAAATGGGCAAATTTCTCAAAAAATCTTAGAAAAATTAGGCAGAATATTTAAAGGGGTTTAACCATTATTTTTAGTGTTATAGTCTTCTAATATTTCATAAAACGTCTTTCCAAACGCTCTTTCTATAGGCTCTTTTAGAAATTTATACACAGGCACAGACAAAGACTCGCCCAATGTACAAGCATCTGCACAAATACTCCATCTTTCATAGTTTACAGCTTGTAATTCACCTACTCCCGAAACACGAATAGGATATAAATGGCAGGATATGGGCTTGCGAAAAGAAGTTTTTCCTTCTAAATAGGCTTTTTCTATTCCACAATATGAAATCCCATCTTTATAATTAATGTATGCACAGGGGCCACCATCTATCAATGGAGTATTGGTAGATTTATCATCCACATCTTCATCATAAAAACCCTGTTGTTCTATAGCTTGAATTCCTTCTGAAGTCAAATAAGGCTTATAATTTTCATATTCTTTTTCTAGAATTTCAATCTCATCTTTTTTTAATGGCGCACCACAATCCCCTTCTATACAACATGCACCTTTACATTTCTGAAGATCACAAACAAACTTTTTTTCAAAAATTTCTTCACTTACAAGAATATCGCCAATTGCTAACATTTTTATTTATTTCTCACACAAAAATAGTATATTTGCAATCAAAATTGCTTTATAAATGTATAAAAACTATTTCTATTTCATAATTGGCATTTTTATACTGACCTCTTGCGGAGGAAACTCTTCTGTAACAGCGCCTATAAATAACACAAAATTTGAACTTAAAATCTCACCCAAAGTGGGATCTAGACCACTCGAATTGGGAAAATACTTCGCTTTATCTTCGAATGATTCTTTGATGGTGAGTCGATTAGATTTTTATGTATCAAATTTGACTTTCTTTGATACAGTATCCAATACCAGTGGCGCTTCTTCATTATATTTATACAGTCGAAAAACTAACGATACCATTGTATTTATAGATAATAGCAAATCATTAAAACAAATTAATAAAATTAATTTTTTGGCTGGATTAAATGATTTTGCA
>JBIPMU010000013.1:0-12025 GCA_044377205.1 Chitinophagales bacterium
AGCTGCAGCCAATAATATCATACCTACGACTACAAGTGCTACTAACGTTTTGAGAAAATTATTTCCGGATTTGATTCATAATATATCAGGTACATCATATCGTGTGCCAGTAATAAATGGCTCAATCACAGAACTCAATTTTGTTTTGAAACAAAATACCACTATTGAAAAAGTGAGAGAGATCTTGAAGCGTGAAAAAAATGATAAATATGCTCAAATTATTAATTTTGAATACAATCCAATAGTTTCTTCAGATATTTTGAATTGTGAATATGCTTCTTTGATTGATTTTAATGAAATGGAATTATTAAATGAAAAATATCTTAAAATTAGAACATTTTATGACAATGAATCAGGATACAGTAATATGCTTATTCAACGTATTCTGTTGTCATAAATATTTACGATGTACAATTTAAGTATATTGTTATTTCGATAAGATTTCATTCAAAATTTTATCCAATTGAGCTGGCTCCAATTCTTTAGCTAAAATATTTCCTTTATTATCATACAAAATATTATTTGGGATATATTCTATTTGAAACATTTTTGCATATTTGGAATCCCAAGAATTTAATTCAGAAATATGAAATTTCCAAGAAAGATTATCTTTTTGTATAGCTTTTTTCCAATCATCTTTAGATTCATCCAGTGAAATTGAAAATATTTCAAAACCATTTTTATTATATTTTTGATATACCTTGACAAGTTCTGGATGTACTTTACGACAAGGTCCACACCACGAAGCCCAAAAATCAAGTAATATTACTTTGTTTTCAATTTTTCCAAGTTCAAGCGTATCTCCATAAGGTGACACGCCTTTTACTTGATAAAAAAAGTTATCTTGAGATGAACGAGAAGAATCTTCTGGTTCTATTGTTTTTACTTCAGATTCAGCAATATACTTTTCATTGCTATTGCAGGCCGAAAGGATAAACAATAATAGTAATAGCGTACTATACTTCTGTATTTTTAGTTGTTTTTTTTGCACTTTTTTTAGCTTTTGGGGTTTCTTTTTTAACAGTTTCCGCTGATACAGACACAGTTTTTTTAGTTTTAGCTTTTCTTCTTACTCCAAAAGAACCATTACTAATTTTTCCTTTTTTAGAACGAATATCTCCTTTTCCCATTTTGTATTAATTTGTAGTTAAAAAAATATTGAAATTTAAGTTGCAAAAATAAGAATTTTTTAATTGATTTTTTAGCAAAAAAATCATATATTCAACAAAAGGCTAATTTACTCAAATTTTGGACATAAAAAAAGCTCTACTTGAAGTAGAGCTCTTCTATCATTAAATTCTTAAAGTAAAAATTAATTATTTAATTTTTGCTTTAGCAGCAGCAGCTACTAATTCTGCACCTGCTTTGAATTTTGCTACATTTTTAGCAGCAATTTTAATTTCTTTTCCAGTTTGTGGGTTTCTTCCTGTTCTTGCACTTCTGCTAGATACTGAAAAAGTTCCAAAACCTACTAAAGTTACTTTGTTACCAGCAGTCATTGTAGCTTTTACTGCATCCATGAATGCATTGATTGCTGAAGTAGCTGCAGCCTTAGTAATTCCTGCATCTTGTGCAATTTTGTCGATTAAATCTCCTTTGTTCATTTTAAAAGTTTTTAAAAGTTTAACATTTTTATCAAGGCAAAATTAATCATATTATTTTTTTTTGTATATTTTTTTTTGCTAATCTCTTATATATTGTGGATAAGTGACCATTTATGTATTGATGCATGTTTTTTAAATTACACAAAGTCAGTTAGTTATGTTTTGTTAAAAAAGCTTAAATTTGTTGATTTTTTTAACTATAAAATAACATACAACCTAGTAATATCAATTGATAAGATGATTTTTATGTTAAAAAAGTTGTTTTTTTTGAACTTTGGTTTTTTTGATCTAATTTTGATGTAATTTTTATTAATTGTTTGATTTTATTCTGACATTTTTGTATGAATTTTAACATAAAGTGACATTTTGTCTTTAAATATTGACATAATAGCACATAATATCATTTGGTACGAGAGTTGAATAACTCAAAGCAAACATTTTAACAAGTTAATAAAAAAATATATAAAAAATGGGAAAAATTATTGGAATAGATTTAGGTACAACGAACTCATGTGTATCAGTAATTGAAGGAAATGAACCAGTAGTCATTGCAAATGATGAAGGAAAAAGAACAACACCATCTATCGTTGCATTTTTGGACAATGGCGAACGAAAAATTGGCGATCCAGCTAAAAGACAAGCCATCACTAATCCAACTAAAACAATTTATAGTGTAAAACGTTTTATTGGAAGTAGATATAGTGAGTGCTTATCTGACGCTGGAAAAATGCCTTATAAAGTAGTAAAAGGTGATAATGATTCGGTAAAAGTAGATATTGATGGCAGAATGTATTCACCACAAGAAATTAGTGCAATGGTTCTTCAAAAAATGAAGAAAAGTGCAGAGGATTTTTTAGGTCATGAGGTTACGGAAGCAGTAATTACAGTTCCTGCTTATTTTAATGATGCACAGCGTCAGGCTACAAAAGAAGCTGGTGAAATTGCAGGATTGACAGTGAAAAGAATTGTAAATGAGCCCACAGCTGCTGCTTTGGCATATGGATTGGAGAAAAAAGATCAAGATATGAGAATTGCAGTTTTCGATCTTGGAGGAGGAACTTTTGACGTATCTATCTTAGATTTGGGTGGTGGTGTATTTGAAGTGAAATCTACAAATGGCGATACAAGCCTTGGTGGTGATGACTTTGATCAAGTAATTATTGATTGGTTAGCAGATGAATTTAAATCTTCAGACAATATCGATTTGAGAAAAGATCCAATGGCACTTCAAAGATTGAAAGAAGCGGCTGAAAAAGCAAAAATTGAATTATCTAGTTCAGGTGAAGTAGAAGTTAACTTACCTTATATCACAGCGGTTGATGGTATGCCAAAACACTTAGTGAAAAAATTATCTCGAGCTAAATTTGAGCAATTATCAGATTCTTTATTCCAAAGAACTTTGGAGCCATGCAAAAAAGCATTGTCTGATGCTGGATTGAAAGCGAGTGATATAGACGAAGTATTATTGGTAGGAGGTAGTACTCGTATTCCAAAAGTACAAGAGTTGGTAGAACAGTTTTTTGGAAAAAAACCTTCAAAAGGTGTAAATCCTGACGAAGTTGTAGCTATGGGAGCTGCGGTTCAAGGAGGTATTATTAGTGGAGACGTAACCGATGATATCGTGTTGGTAGACGTTACACCTCTTTCTTTAGGTATCGAAACAATGGGTTCTGTAATGACAAAAGTAATTGAGTCTAATACAACCATTCCTACCAAAAAATCACAAGTATTTACTACTGCGGTAGACAATCAACCCTCGGTAGAAATTCATATCTTACAAGGAGAGCGCCCCATGGCAAAAGATAATAAAACGATTGGACGTTTCCATTTGGACGGGATTCCACCTGCGCCAAGAGGTGTACCACAGATTGAAGTTTCTTTTGATATTGATACTAACGGTATCTTAAATGTATCGGCAAAAGATAAAGGTACAGGAAAAGAGCACAGTGTTCGTATAGAAGCTTCTTCTAATTTGAGCAAAGAAGAAATTGAAAAAATGAAGGCAGAAGCTAAAGCAAACGAAGAATCAGACAAAAAAGAAAGAGATCGTGTTGAGAAAATAAATACAGCCGATAGCTTGGTTTTTCAAACTGAAAAACAATTAAAAGATTTTGGAGATAAATTATCGGCTGATAAAAAGCAACCGATAGAAGAAGCTGTTTCGGAGTTAAAGCAAGCTCTTGACGCAAAAAATGATGATGCAATTGAAGGGTTGACTGAAAAATTAAATGCTGCGTGGACTGCTGCTAGTGAGGAATTGTATAAAGCACAGCAAGAAACAGCAGGTGCGGACCCCAATACTTCCAATACTCAAAATCCAACAGGAAATGAACCTGAGGACGTAGAGTTTGAAGAAGTAAAATAAGATTTTATTAAGTTTAAGCAAAAAAAGCAAGCTAATCATTGGCTTGCTTTTTTTATTATATGTAATAATTTCTTTGAAATTGATGAGGAGATGATTAGAACAAATAATTTTTTTCTTCAAGAAAATTTAAAATTTCAATATTTAAAATTTTAAATTTTGATTTTACAACAAATGTTCCTTTGTTAGGATTGGGACAAATGCCAATTGTATTATTCATTGATAAATCTAGTGTGACATTATGTTTAGAAGTCAAAAACTTTATCATATCCACAAACAACTCAATTTGGGTTATTTTGTTCCTTTACCATCATAGCATAAGTACATAAAGCAAGGTATGAAATATATGATGAATTAGTAGCCAGCATTTCATGTGTAATTGTATTTTGGATTAACACCAAATACAATTTTTAAAATCTTCCACTAGCTAGTAAATTTAGAGTTTTAATTTGAAATAGTTACTTTGCCAATACTTAAGGATTTCAACCATCTGGAGCTACATAGTAACTTCCTACTTTCTGACATTGATTAGCATCGGTAACCGTAACTTTATAATAACCTGGGCTGAGACGATCTATAGATTGATTAGTTGCTAGGTTGCTCCACAAAAAAGAATAGGGTGATGTCCCTCCTTTAGGGCTTGCTTTGGCAGTCCCATCATTTGCTCCTATAAAGGTTTCATTAGTACCAGTAATAGCTATATTTAGTCCTTCACAAGTGGGTAAATTAAATACAATAGCATCAAGATAAAATTCACCTTTAGTATCAGAAATAGGCAATCCTAATTGCGAAGCATTTGGAAGCCCAATAGCAGAAAGATTAGGTATTGTGCAGATACTTGAAGCTGTTCGAATATCTAACTTATCAGGTTTTAAACTAGAATAATATACAATCGGAATATTCATACTTGTCCAAGATGTTACTTTACTATTAACTTTAAAAAAACCCTCTCCAACTATCTCGTTATCTTTGGTTATTGGATTATACTTTGTTAATTCTACTATAAATCCTATGGCCTCAATTCCATTGGGATTTGATTTATATTTAAAATCAATAGAAATAGGTCGATGTGTGAAAGGTATACCTTCCTTATCAAATATTCCCAATTGAATAGAACCTTCCGATTTTTTTGAGAAGGGAATAGGATGTTTGATAATAGAAAAATTACGGTAATCCGTATAGTTACCTGAAGCTATTTTTAAAGATGCTTTGCCTTGATCTTTGTCATAAGTTATCTTATAAATTGTTTGTGATCCACCATTTTGTTGCGTAAAATTGTATGATTTAGTCCATACGTTTGGTTCATTCCCTGAAGAGTTTTCAAAGTATAGATTTGTTTGGGCTGATACTTTGAATATTGTCATAAAATATAATTTAATGACAATACTTAAAATTTTTTTCATATCATTGAGATTTATAACTTGTTTTACTAGAAAGGCTTTGCAGTATTGCACTATTTTATGGTGGTTTTGGTCTCCATTTTTTTTTGATTTATATAGTTAAATTATAGTTTTCTTTTTTACCATTTTTTACTACTTATATGATTTACATTAAAACTGAAATTTATTCAATTTGTATTTATATTAATTTAATTCTCCAGAAAAAAGCAATTAATAAAATTATACTTTGTAAGAATCGCTTTTTCTAATGCTTTGTTTACAAATTAAGTTTGTCAATGAACCATAAAACCACCATTCTATATGGTTTCCTTTTCTTATTTGAATTGCTGTGTAAATAGATACAATAAATTCAATCAAATTTAATATTAGTATTATGGTAATGTATGCAATGTATTTAAAGGTGATAATTTCTTCTGTAAAGAATATTGATATAGTCCACCAAAATCCTAAGCAATTTATAAAAAGCAAAGAAACTTGAGATAGTATTGCCTGTGTACAGTGCCATCGAATAAAGAATGAAGATTTTCTATTGCCTAAATAAAATATTAATGATGCAATCAGATTGATAATTGGAAATGGAAGGCCAATTATAATTGCAATTAAAGACATTAAATAGCTGTTTGAAGCTAATTCGGCTTCTTGTTCTAATGGTATATAGTTATTATTTTTTTCATGTATCATAGGCCTTTTATAATATTCCATATCCAATTTATTACCACAAAAAGTATCAATGGGAATGCGTATTTTGGTTCTTTAAGATAGATTTTAATTTTTTGATAACACCTAAATAGTGTATTGTTTGCTAATTTTATGTCCATAAATATCCATATTGGTAAAATTAACATTACAATAACTAGGATATAACCAATTGGATTCAACTTGAACGCTTCAATATAATTACCTTTTAAAAGTGAAATTATAGAACGAGTAGAACCACAGGAAGGACATGGTATATTTGTTAAACGCTTAATTATACAAACTTCTAATGAGCGGTTTTTAGTAATGTCATAAGCCATGTTTAAATAAAGCCAAATATACCCCGTAAAACATGTTAAAAGCAATATAGTGTACAACTTAATCCTGTTTTCAATCATTAATTATAAATATTGTTGAATTTTTTGAATATTTATTTCTTTAGTTGCTTTTTGAATCATGAACCAATCAACAATTGTCCAAATTCCTAATCCACCACAAGTTAATAATTTACCCACACCTAATCCAGTATCACCAATCATAAATCTATCAATACCAAATGAACCTGCTAAAATTGAAACGATTAGAATAATAGTAGGATCTTTTAATTGTAGGGTTGAAATCATTGCCCATTTTGAATCATCAAGTGCTATAAGGCTTTCTCGAATTCTATTAACTTGATGACTTTCGAAAAATTTTGAATTTGACATGATGAACATGTCTACTTTTTGTATATCCATTGTTTAAATGTTTTTAATTATACTACTCTTTTGGCTTTTCGTATCCTCCCTGTTTTTTAAATGGTAACTAGTCTCCATTTTATATTCAATTTATGTTCATAAAATTATAAAAACTGTATTTTTATATATTCAAATATTTATAAGTGTGTTTATTGGTTTTGCATACTTAAATATAAGCTGATACAAATATATTATCATTTAAAAATAAGAAAACAGTATTAAGGAATTTTTAAGAAACTTTAAGGATAATTAACAGAAAAAGCCAATAAGTTTAAAAAATGGATTTTGTATTTTTCTGAAAAGTCAGAATTTGACACAAATTTTATTACTTGAAATGGATTTAAAATACAAACTAAATTTCTAACTGTTTTTACAGATAAATGGTTTATGCAGTTGTTTTTATAGCATAGTTATTAGAAAAATAGTAATGAAATATTAAATTATTTTTATATTATTTTTATATTATTTTATAGTTAGGATATATCCTATACTAATAAAATCTTGTCCTGTTTCATCATTGATTTTATAATCAAATTGATGAATATATCCTAATTGAAGTGTTGATTTTTTAGTTGCTTTAAATTGAATACCTATAAAACTTCTATTTCGTTCAAAATAAGGTTCGTTATCTGTGAAAAATAGCTCATTATTACAGGTTAAATATAATTTTGTTTTGGAAGAATCCGAAAATGAGAGAGGATGTGTAATGCCAAGTCTATATCGAAAACGATTTCTATAGCCATTGGAAGTAAAACGAATCTCTGCACGATAGCGATGCTCAATCTTTAAATATCCAATCTTTTGATATAATGTAAACTGTGGCCAAAGCCTAACTTCATTATTGTTTTTAGGTAGCGCAAAATTTCCATTTTCCGAATAGGTTTGATAATTGCCGCCTGCTAGCGTGAATAATATATGATCGTTTAGTGCAAAATTGACACCACCTTTTATTTCATGATAATGAAAATTGGAATAAAAACGTAATGATCGAAGTTGTGCTTCGGAAAACAAACTCCATTTTTCATTAATTACATATTTTACATTAATAATATTCCATGAACCCAATCCAGAACTTTGTGCAACTATAATACTAGGATAAAAAATAATAAGAAATACTACTTTTTTAATCATTTTTTGGGATAGTTTTCATTTGAATTATATCTACAAGAAATGCAAATGCCATAGAAAAATATATATATCCTTTTGGTATTTTAAATTGAAATCCTTCTGCAAGAAGTGCTACACCAATCATCATTAAAAAACATAGCGCCAAAATTTTGAAAGAAGGATGTTTTCTAATAAATTCACTAATGGGTTTTGATGCAAAAAGCATTATGAAAACAGTTGTTATAACTGCAACATACATAATCCATAGCTCATCTACCATCCCTACTGCAGTAATAATTGAATCAATTGAAAAAACAAGATCTAAAATGATTACCTCAGATAAAAGTTTGCCAAAACTAATTTTTTTAGGAATATAAGGTGAATCTTGCGAGGCAATTTCAGATTTATGATAAATTTCTTTTGTGCTTTTATAAATTAAAAATAATCCTCCAAAAATCAGAATAAGGCCTTTGCCCGTAAATTTGATTTCAAACAATGAAAATAGTGTTTGATCTAATTTAAGAATCCATGAAATGAATCCCAAAAGGCATAATCGCATAATCATAGCTAATCCTATACCCCATAATCTTAACTTTTTTCGTTGTTCTTCGGGCAGTTTATCTGCAAGGATTGAAATAAATATGATATTATCTATACCCAATATTACTTCCAATACAATTAATGAAATCAATGGTACAAGAATTTCTGTCATAATTTTTTTTGACAAATTTAAATATAGAAAAATAGATTTAATTAATTTTTTTCATATAAATTGTCTTTTTTAATGCAGTTTTTTACAAACATTTAGACAAATGTATTCTCATTTATATATTTTAAAATAGAATTAAAGAATTTTTAAGAATAATATAATATTATTAACATAAATAGACCAAAAGATTAGATGGTCTAGGAAGTAATAAATGTATAATTTGTATATTTAGAATTATACTTTACATATACTTATAAGCTAGAGAATAAAGCAAATTATTTGTAGCTGATTTAGAGTGACATAGTATATAGTTTAGCAAAAAATATTATGCATAAAACTACTTTTAATAGGTAGTAATAAACATAGCATTTGCATTACCATTACTATAATCAGTCCTTACACCATTTTTCCAATATTTAGCCGTGCCATATTCAAATCCTGATACATAGACATCATCTCCTAATACAATTACCGATGTAGCAGCCGCATCATTGGCTGTTACGCCACTACTTGTCAAAGTTGTTTCTTGTCCATTTTTCCATAAAACAGCTCTAGATCCTACAAATCCTGCTACATATATATCATTGTCTACTACTTGAATTGAAAGTGCATCTGCACCATAAGCATTGCCGCTTGACAATTGTGTTTTTACGCCATTTTTCCAATAATTGACTGTGTAATAAACACCATTATAAATATAACCCGCCACATATACATCGTTACCTACTACATGAATTGAGCTTATTGAGCTAGCATTAGGTACATTGATTTGAACACCATTTTTCCAATATACTCCAATATTATTGAGGCCATCATATATAGTACCCGCCACATACACATCATTTCCTACTATTTGTATGGCTTCGGCCCAGCTTAGATTATTAGATAAAGATAATTCTACTAATCCATTTTTCCATAAAACGGCTTTATGATTATTTCTTCCTACAATATACACATCATTTCCTACTACTTGCATCGCTTCTGCGGAACCAAAGCTACCTTGTTGTAAATTAATAACGGCTCCATTTTTCCATGAGATAGCAAATTCATTCCCATTAGATGTTGATATTCCCGTTCCAGCCGCATATACATCATTATTTTGGACTGCAATACAAGTTGCTTTTATATCCGAGCTGGTGTTTGACAAATAAGTAACCATACCATTTTTCCAATACTTAGCTCTATTTTTAGCCCCCGTATATTCGGATCCTACCAGATAAATATCTTTAATTAAAGGCGATATTTTAGCAACTTTAACGGTAATAATATAATTAGTAAAACTACCATTTGAAGCGGTAACTTTATACGTTATTGGATTGGTGAAATTTTGGACAACACCAGAATTGGGATTAATCGATGCTCCCAAATAGCTTATGCTTGGCTTTAAATTTGTAATATTTGTTCCATTAGGTACTTTTAACTCTATAGTATTACCTGAAATTATACCAATCACATCATCTGTTAATGAAGGATTGTCAGTACTTGTAAAAATAAATGAAGAAATACTCTTGTCATTGGTGATAGGCTTTTTAACGGTAACTGTGTATGTTTTTTTAGAATTATCATTAGCCGTAACAGTATATAATGTAGGTTGTGAGAAATCTTTTGATACAGAAGTGTCTGGATCTATGCTTTTGCCATTATGAATAATAGTAGGTATAAGACTCGAAATATTTGTATTAGCGGGAACCGATAATTCAATATTCTCATTTGAAATTACACCAATAACATCAGAGGCTAAAGAAGGGTTCTTTAATTTTGTAAATGAAAAAGATAAAATTGAATTCGTAGATGAGGTACTTGAAGTACTTTCTTTTTTACAAGCATTAAAAGTAAGTACTACAATAAAAAGAAATACATTTTTTAAAAGAGCTTTTTTCATTATTTTTTGATTTAGAAGTTGAAATTTCTATACTTTAGATTATTTATAGTGCAAATATAAGTGTGTTTGATAGAATATATTAAGAAAGTTCAAATTTAGAATTTAATATTTCAAAAATTATATCTCGCTATCAATTAGATATAATTAATTACAGCTAGAATGAACTTTATAGTTTTTTTTTTGGTTTTTTTTGGATATTTAAATTATTTTGTGATAAAAAGAATCTTAAAAAATGGCGTCACGCTCTTAGCAGAACGAAAGGAAAACACTAAATTAGCAACGCTAAATATTCTCGTAAAAGCAGGATCTATCTATGAGCAAAAAGGCAAAACAGGGTTGGCGCATTTGCTTGAACACATGATGTTTGAAGGGAGCAAAAATTTTCCCAATTTTGATGAAACCTTGCAGAATGTTTTGGGTGATAATAATGCTTATACATGTCAAGATTATACCAATTATTATGAATCTTTTCCTTATGAGCATATACAAACGGCTATTGATTTGGAACTAGATAGATTTCAATTTTTAAGTTTGCATCCCAAAAAATTTGAAATTCAAAAAAATGTAGTCATTGAAGAATTTAAAGAAACTACTTTGCAACCCCCATTAGCAGATTTTTGGCATTATATGTTGAAAATGGCCTTCCCAAAATCGGCTTATGAAATTCCAGTAATTGGTAAAAATGTCAAAGATGTTGCACAAATTTCACTCAAGGATTTAAAATCCTATTATCAAAAATATTACGCCGCATCGGAGTTGATAATATCTCTAGTAGCCGATGAAAATGAAGATCTTATGCTGGATATATTGGAAGAAAATTTTGGAAAATTGGAGTCCAAATCAAAGCATGATGAGTCATTAAAATTAAATAAGTCTAATAAGCCGATTTCTAAGGTATTACAAAGAAAAAATATACATCAAATATCCTTTTTTATTGCCTTTCATATTGCTGATTATGGCACGGAAGATTATTTTAGAGCTGATATGCTGAGCGATTTATTATCTAATGGCGATAGCTCGGTTCTATATCAAAAATTTATAAAAGAATTAGAGTATTGCACTGAAATATCAAGTTTTGTAACTGATAACAAGCAGGCTAATTTGATGGTAATAGAAGGAAAATTAAACTCAGGTATAGAATATGATAATTTTAAAGCTCATTTTCAAGAGATTTTGGATCAAATTCCAACTATTTTGAGAGATTCAAATCGATTAGAATTATTAAAAAATAAAGCAGAGACCTATTTCCTTTTTAGCAATTATAATATGACACATTTGGCTCAAAATAGTTGCTTTTGGGAGTATGTTGGTCTTGAAAATCCAAAAGAATGGATCCAATCAATCTATTCAGCTACCCAATCTATTGATTTAGAAAAAGTAGCATTAACAATCTTTAACAAAAAAAATCGATTAGAATTGGTTTATTTGCCCAAAATCTAGCGAAAATGTATTACCTTTGTAGATTTTAAAAATCAGATTTTTTTAATAAAATTATGAAATATTATATTAAATTATTTGTATTTGTTCT
>JBIPMU010000202.1:0-3390 GCA_044377205.1 Chitinophagales bacterium
TTCCAATTCAGGAGGTGGCTATGGAGGCATGCCTACATTAAAACAAGCCTTATCTAAATCATTGAATACTGTTTCAGCACGATTGATTTATGAAGTAGGACCTACTGCTGTTATTGATTTATTGCGGAATTTAGGAATAGATACCAATACAAAAATTCCTCCGTACCCTTCTATTTGTCTTGGTACACCTGAAATTTCGGTTTATGAAATGATTGGAGCATATACAGCTTTTGCCAATGAAGGATTATATACAAAACCTACATTTATCACAAAAATAGAAGATAATAATGGTAATCTTGTATTTGAGCATTATCCTAGCTATAGACAAGTATTGAGTCCACAATGTGCTTATATTATGCAAGAAATGATGAAAGGAGTAGTAGACGGCGGGGGTACTGCAGGTAGATTAAGATGGACTTATGGACTTGAAGGTACAATTTGTGGCAAAACGGGAACTACGCAGAGTAATGCTGATGGTTGGTTTATTGGATTGACACCTGATTTAATTGCAGGAGCATGGGTAGGATGTGATGATCGATTGGTTCGCTTTAGAAGTACAGGATTGGGACAAGGTGCGTCTATGGCTTTGCCTATTTGGGGTAAATTTTTCCAAAAAATAACAAAAAATCCTAAAGTGGGTATATCATTGGAAAAAGATTTCGTAAAACCAGCACCTGAATTAATTTCAATAGAGACCGATTGCGCTAAATATAAAGGATGGGGAGTTAGTACTTATGATGAAGATAAATCTACCTATGTCAATACGCGAGAAACTGAAGATTTTGAGACAAAGTATGACGATTATGAGGAGAGTTATGAGGGTGAGGTAGAGGAGTCTAGTGCTAAAAAGCCGGCTCAAAAGAATAAAGATGAAAAACCAAGTGAGGCCTCTATAATTAATAATTCAGCAGATAAACCAAAAGATAAAGCAAAAGATAAGTCAAAAGAAATTAAAAAATAACATCATGCAATATTCAGAAATTAAGTTAAAAGTAGGTCTAAACGAACATAAAATTCCTGCGGATATAAAATGGATGGCAACAGATAGTGAACGTAGCCAATTTACAGATTGTAAAGCCTTTAATTTATCTATTTGGGATCCTGTAGAAGCAAATAGCTTGTCCATCAATTTGTGGACAGATAATATGCAAACGGATGAAATGCACTCTTTTTTCTTTAGATCTTTAATTCAAATGTCTGAAAGTTATCAGCGTGCTACCGCCAATCCATTTATAAAAGATATGATGAATCAAATGGTAACCGATTTGATAAAAAAAACAGCAGATTGGGAAAATAACAAAGAATAATTATTGATGGATTTGTCCAAAATTTTCAAAAAAAATAATTTTGTTGAAATTGCTATAATTGTAATATCAAGCTTTTTGGCTATTGCCACAGTAGTCTATTCCAATATTATTGCCAATCAGTTAGCAAAAAGAGAAGAAAATCAAGTTAAGTTATGGGCAAAAGCAACACAGGATAAGGCAAAATTGATAAAATTATCTAATGAAATATTTGATAATTTGAGTAAAGAGGAACATATGAAGGTTCAACTTTATGCTAAAGCATCAAATATAATTTTAAAAGAAAATGATAATGATAAATTATCTTTTTTGTTAGATATCCTTAAGTTCAATGAAAATATTCCAGCCATTGCTACTGATTCCAATTTAATTATTATAGAGTATAGAAATATCTTAGATACCAGTATTCAAGTTGGAAAAAAATTGGATAAAATCCATCAAAAAGAGTTTTTTCAATATAGGCCTGTCGAAGTACAGTTTTTGGATAAACATCAATTTATCTACTACAAAGATTCTAGGATTTTTCATCAACTCAAATACTATCTCAATGCTTCTGGAAATTCTTTTTACAATGAAATTGGTTCCAATGCAGCGTTTTTACCTGTAGTAATAATTGATGAAAATAACAAGTTGCTGAAATCAGGAAATATTGATGAATCTATATTAAAAGATACCGCACAATTTATAGAATATATAGAGAACCTGAAGGCTGAAAAGGATCCCATAAAAATTGACTTAGGTGATGGTAAAATAAGATATCTACTGTTTGAAAATTCAGTAATAATTAAACAATTGAAATGGTTCCCTTTTGTTTTGTATGGTATTTTGGCTTTTTTCCTTATCGTTACATATATTGCAATTAAAAATTCAAGAAAAACAGAAAAGAATCAAATTTGGATAGGCATGTCTAAAGAGACTGCTCATCAGTTGGGAACACCCATCTCCTCTTTAGGAGCCTGGTTGGAAGTGTTAAAAGAAGATATATCATTTCATACGAGTCATCATAATATAATTACTGAAATGGAAAAAGATATTAATCGTTTAACGTTAGTAGCCGATCGATTTAGTAAAATTGGTTCAAAACCAAAACTTGAAGCGCAAAATTTAAATGAGATATTAGAGAATTCTGTTCAATATTTTAGGCATAGAGCTTCAAAAAAGGTAAATATTAATTATTCTATTGAAGATAAATCAATTCAAATATTAATTAACAAACAGCTTTTTGAATGGGTTATAGAAAATTTAATTCGAAATGCTTTAGATGCAATTTCACATGAAGGAGAAATTTTTTTTCACTGTCAAAAAGACTCGGATAATAAAGTAACTATTGAGTGTCGCGATTCGGGTAAAGGCATAGAAAAAGGTCTATTTATGACTGTTTTTGAACCGGGTTTTACTACCAAAAAAAGAGGATGGGGTTTAGGGTTGTCATTATGCAAGCGTATAATAGAAGATTATTTTAAAGGGAGTATTTTTGTTAAATGGTCCAAGCGAGGTGAAGGTACTGTTTTTAAAATCGTTTTAAATGGCGTGTAAATGAGATTAAAAGAAAAATCAAAATTTATTGTAGATACTTTAGAGAATTTGTATCCTAAAACGCCTATTCCATTAGATCATAAAGATGATTTTACACTATTGATAGGTGTATTGCTTTCTGCTCAGTGTACAGATGAACGTGTAAATAAAACCACCCCTTTATTATTTCAAAAAGCCGATAATCCACATGAAATGCTCTCATTGTCTATTGATGAAATTGAAAAAATTGTTAGACCTTGTGGATTGTCTAATGCAAAATCAAAAGCTATTTGGAATTTATCTCAAATTTTAATTAACAAACATCAAGGTAAAGTTCCTCAAAATTTTGAGGATTTGGAGGCGTTACCTGGAGTTGGACATAAAACAGCAAGTGTAGTAATGTCTCAAGCCTTTGGCTTTCCAGCATTTCCAGTAGATACTCATATTCATCGATTGGCATGGCGATGGGGGCTTACCAGCGGAAAATCTGTAGTTCAAACAGAAAAAGACTGTAAAAAAATTTTTCCAAAAGAAAAATGGAATAAACTACATCTTCAAATTATTTTTTTTG
>JBIPMU010000014.1:0-11882 GCA_044377205.1 Chitinophagales bacterium
ATAAAAAAATTTACTTCCGGTTTGCTGATACCATCTAAGTGAAGGGGATAGTGTAAAAATCGAATTGACATTAATATTTAACTCTGTTTGTATAGTATTGGATAAAATACCCCAATTATCCCAGTAAAAACGATAAAAATTTCTTAAGATCAACTTATCGTTCAAAAATATATTACCACGAATGCCTATAGGAATTTTTATTCTTGAATCAGGTAAAACTTCTAATTTTGCAATTGAATCGTTTTTAATAAAAAATCGATTAAAAGGCGTACTCAAATATCCATTTTGATATGCTACATCCAATATCAATGCAATTTGAATTTTTGAATTAATCGTTTGATTGATAGCATTAGAAAGATTAAATGTATTTCTTGTTTTGGTTTCATAAATTCTTGTATTGCTTCCCCTTAGCTCATAGGGTTTTATTTCTTGTAATTCGTCAAAAAACACATTTAATTTAGCGATCCACTCCGTTTGTTTTTTATTAAAAGCCTTGCTATAATTGACTTGTCCACCTCTTGAAATATAATCAAATTCTTTTGAAAATGATACATTTCCACCTATTACTGAGTTATTATTACTATTTTCATATGAATAAGAAACGGTTGGGTATATACGAATATCGCTATAAGATGGGGAAGATACTAATATTGGATCAATATTATCTGATGAAGCCGATGTATAATAATCAATACCAACATTGACTCCAATTATATGTTTATTTGCTTTCGCTGTGGGTTTTATAATTTTTATATCAATAGATGAAGAATAATCCGTTAACCTTTCTGTCCCTATACCTCCTGTAACACCAGAATTATTGCCATCTTGAGTATAATAACTCCCTAAAATATTGACTTCTTCTATTTTTAAATTCCGTTTTTCATAATTACTTTCTTTCGGTTCGATTTTTTCTTGCCCCCAAACACTAAGTATAGATATAAAAAACGCAAAAATTTGTAATGATATTTTTTTCATAATAATCTATATTTTCTAAAACGAATTAATTACAACCACAACCCCCACCAACTTTTCCTCCATTGGCCCCCGAAGCACCTTCACGGTACGATTCAAAGTTCATTTCAGATTTATCAATAGGTTTTGAACTCAATTCCATATCGGATTGATTTAAATAAACTCTTTGATGTGGTAGCACTTTTGCACAAGAAATTATCATACATATTCCACTTAAAACTATCAATACAAACAATCCTTTTTTCATTTTTTTATATTTATATTATTTGATACATATATTTTATCCTCATCATCAAATATGATACATTCAAGGCCATTTATCTGATTTACCAAGTTCAACCCTTTTTCTATTCCCATAACCATAATTGGTGTGGCTATAGCATCAGCAAACTCAGCATATGGACAAATAGTTGTTATACTTTTTATACCTCTTATAGGCATTCCCGTCTTTGGATCTATTGTATGCGAGTATTTTTCTCCTCCAATCATTACATACTTCTCATAATTTCCTGAAGTAGCTACAGATTGATCAGATAGTTCCATTTTAGAAAAAAAAGAATTCTGATACAAAGGATGAGCTATTGCTATTGACCATTTTTCACCTTCGGGCTTAAGCCCCCATACTGTCATATCGCCCGATGCATTGACGACACCACTGCTAATACCCATCGAAGTCATTACTTTCTTAGCCATATCAGCAGCATATCCCTTTCCAATTCCACCAAAACCTATTTGCATACCTTTTTCTTTCAAAAAAACGGTAGAATCTGATTTATTTATCTCAATATTTCTATAATTAATCAACAATACAGCTTTTTTTGCATCTTCAATTAATGGTAAAACTTTCATTTCTTTATCAAAATTCCAAAACTTTTTATCCAACCCGCCATACGAAATATCAAAAGCACCTTGTGTTAATTCTGAAATTTTTAAAGCGCGCTCTATCAATGCTATGGTTTCTTCAGAAACTTCTACAGGTGTTATACCTGCATTTTTATTTATCAAATTAGTCTCACTATGTTCTTTGTATGTAGATAGCTTCTCCTCTATCCTTTTAATCTCTTTAACTGCTTCGTTTAATGCATGATTTGCTAATTCTTCATATGAACTCACAGCACCAATATGAAACTGATTTCCCATCAATAACTCAGCTACTCTATATATTTTCAAAATTCAATTTATTTATTTATATTACGAATTTGTTCAATAAAATTTTCTGGAGAATCTGTAATATTTCCTGTCCATTTTTTAACTACCTTGCCATTTTTATCTATCAAAATGGTTAAGGGAAATTGACCATTGGGATTATATTTTTCTGACCAATTATCTTTCTTAATAGTATATTCTTTTTCTTCTTTCTTATTCTTCATAGGAAAATCCAAATTCACAAGAATAAGATTTTCAGAAGCATAATTAGAAAATTTATCATTTGATAACAAACCTTTTTTTAATTTTTGACAAGGAATACACCAATCGGAACCCGAAAAATTCAACAAAATTGATTTATCTTGTTCTTTTGATTTTTGAAATGCAATATCTAAATCATTTTCCCAATTTAAAGAAGGATTTGAATAAAATAAAGAAATTATTATCAATACGATTTTCATATCGTATCTATCCTTTTACATTTAACGTTGTACCCGTTAGCGTACAAGTATATGTTTTTAGAGAAGAACCAGTTCTAGCATTATTTGAAACACCCGCTATTGTAAAATTTTGATCCGTATGATTATCACATCTAAATTTTTGCAATCCTTGATTATATTGAATTCGCCCACCTTCTCCATGTGGACAAGATACCTGAACTGCATAATAATTGCCGTCTAACCCATATGCTACTACTACACCTTGAGGTAATGTGATATAATTTCCTTTGGTTTTTAAAACAGAATATGAAGAAGAATTCAAATCCAAATTCACATCTATTCCTGATGGTCCAGTTGTATTTTCTGACTTGCTGCATCCTCCCAAACAAGCAGATACAACCAATGAAGCACCTCCTATTCCCAATAATGATAAAAATTCTTTTCTGTCCATATTTTTTATTTTAAATTCTAATATAATCTAACGAGCTTAATACAACTTTATTATAACAAAAATAGTTATATATTATTAAAAAAACTAAAAAAAAAGCCACTCAATATGAGTGGCATGCTATTTTTTATAAAAATCCAAAAACTTAGGCTTTTTTCGTAGTAAGTTTTTTATCGAATTTTTTCTGGAATTTATCAATTCTACCAGCAGTATCTACAAATTTCATTTTTCCCGTAAAAAATGGGTGACTCATATTTGAAATTTCAATTGGTATTAATGGATATTCATTTCCATCTTCCCATTTGATATTTTCTTTGCTAGGTGCACAACTTTTTGTCATAAACGAATAATCGCATGAAAAGTCTTTAAATATTACAGTTCTATAACTTTCTGGGTGAATTCCTTCCTTCATTTTATTATATTTTGGAGTGCAAAGATAATGTTTTATTTTTAAAATTAAATTATTTTTTAAAATTTCTAGAAATATTCATCAAATATCCATAATGGATCCCTTCATGAATTAGATTAAATTGCAAAGCATCTTCAATATTTTCAAGTGTATTTTGAAAACTTGTTTTGTATTTTGTATAATTTAGAAATAGATTATTATTTAAATCTACCTCAAATTTATCTATTTGTGATAATAACAAATTTGATATTTCTATTTTATCTGCTTCTGTAAAAAAAGTGTATGGTGATGTTCCTTTTTTATATTTTTCTATAAATGTCATCTTTGAATAATTTTCATTACCAGATAAAGAATAACACAATGCATCAAAAACAGCAACTATATGGCCAATATTCCAAATAATATTATTATTAAAACCATTTGGGATTTTATTTAAATCATCTATTGAATATTTATTGAGATAATTCAAATAATTTTGTCTACTGAGTTTTGTTAGTGCTATGATTCTATCCATTTTGAAAAGCTTTATTCAATAGTCCACTCATTATCATATAACCATCTTCATTTCCCAATTCTCCTTCCATACAACGCTCTGGATGAGGCATCATCCCAAAAACATTACCACTCTTGTTCATTACTCCGGCAATATTATCTACAGCACCATTAAAATTATATTCATCTGAGACTTCACCAGCTTCTGAGCAATATCTAAATAAAATTTGACCATTATTCTTTAGTTCTTGCAAAGTATTATCATCACAAAAATATCTACCTTCTGCATGAGCAACAGGAATTGTCAAAACTTTATTACTAGGTATATTTTGAGTCAAAATCGATTTACCGCCTGCTTTCAAAAATTTATTTTCACATACAAATTTTTGATTTTTATTTCTCAATAAAACACCAGGTAAAAGTCCAGCCTCACATAATATTTGAAAACCATTACAAATCCCAATTACTTTTCCACCATGATTTGCAAATTCTATTACTTTTTCCATTATAGGAGAAAAACGAGCAATAGCGCCTGTACGAAGATAATCACCAAACGAAAAACCACCTGGAAGAACAATACAATCTTCTTTTGAAAACGAAGACAAATCCGAATCTTTATGCCATAATTCAATAGCTTCTTGTTTCAAAACATTTCTGATAACATGTAGCATGTCTTTGTCACAATTACTACCGGGAAATATTACAATTCCAAATTTCATTTTGATAAATTTATGCTACAAAAATAATACAATTTTGACCAACCCTTATAAGTTATTTTTCCATATTTCATAGGATAGTTCGGCTTGAAATTCCAGCATTTTCATACCATTCATTACAAAAGCCCCTCGATTCTTACTTTTTTTCATAAATGAAGTTTCTTGGGGATTGTATATCAAATCGATACAAAAATGATTGGAAGACAAAAAATTATAATCTATAGGGGGGAAATCACTAATCAATGGATACATGCCCAATGGCGTTGTATTGACAATTATTCCATAATTTTGAATCATAGCTTTTGTGAGGTCTTGATATAAAATTCCTTTTTGTGAATTTCGAGATACAAAATCATAATCTAAATTAAAATACATTTTCAAAGAATATGAAATAGCTTTTGATGCTCCACCTGTGCCTATTATTAATGCTTTCTTAGACAAATCAAATGATTCATTTTCAATACTTTTTGCAAAACCTAGATAATCTGTATTATACCCTTTTGACTTACCATTTTTAAATGAAATACAATTAACTGCCCCTATATTTTGAGCATGAATATCAATTTCGTCAAGCAAGGGCAATATTTTTTCTTTATAAGGAATAGTTACATTTATTCCAGTATACTCTTCTTTTAAATGGTTAAAAAGAAGTGGTAATTTATTTTCCTCAACTTCAAATAACTCATATGAAAAATTGTGAATGGATTCATTATGAAACTTGGAATGAAAATAAGTCTTAGAAAATGAATGAGATAAAGATTTACCTATAAGTCCTAGCTTATATTTCATTGTTTTTAGATTGATATTGAATCAAAACATCTTGAATACTTTTTAAATCTGCAATCCATGGCGTATAATCAAATACAATTTGGTATGATTGTGGACTAAACTCCATCCCCATCATAAAACTCATAAGACCAGCATCCATTTTTCCTTCTTCAAAATAGATAATGGATTGATAAAAATATAGTTCGCCATAATTATAGGTTTCAATAGCTTCTTTTATTAATTCCAACGCCTCAGAGGATTGTCCATTTATATATAGAGCCAAACTTAACTTTGCATATGCTAAATACATTTCAGGATCTATTTTTATCATGGTTTTCAATATATCAATAGACTCTTCCAACATATCCATTCCTAACATTATATTTGCCTTTAACTCAAGAAAATATACATTATTTTTATTGTACCCTACTGCTTTTTGGATTAGAGAATATGCCGCATTGTATTTTTTTTCTTCAAAATACATTAGAGCTAAGTGAAAATATAAATCGGGATTTTCATCATCAATCGCCATAGCTTCTTTAAAGCATACTTTTGCTTTTTTATATTGTTTTAGTTCTCTATAGCATACTCCCATTATTATATAATTATATGCTGAAAGTCCATCTGTTTTTTCTAATTCCAATAAAAAATTCAAAGCCTTTTCATAGTCATTATTTTCATAATATGTAATAGCTAAATTATTGATACATTCTTCATTCTCAGGTTCTATCGCTAAGATATATTCAAGAGCTTCTACTGCCTTTTCTATTTGTTTTGATTCTCTATATGCGAGGTACAAGTGGTACCATGCAATTATATTATATGGATCATCATTTATTAACTCTAAAAAGATAGCAATTTTATCAGAGGAAGACTGATGAAATTGAAATGCAAAGCTTATCGTTACAAAAGCTTCTTCATTCTTTGGATTTATCTTTAATGCTTTTTTAACGGCTGATATCATATTAATATAATCTCCCATTTCTTCAAAGACATCAGCCATTTGAAGATATAAAGAATCTTTGTCTTCAAAACAAGTTTTTAATCCTTTTTTAATTGTTTCAAGGGCATCATCAAACTGATTTCGTTGCAAATAAATTTCAGATTTAATTAAATAAAAATTAACATCTGAATAATCCAAAGTATAATTATTTTCAAGAGTATCCTCCGCACTTTCAAGATCACCTAGTTCTATGTATGCATCAGCTTTAGCTAAGCTAAATTCTGAAGAATAAGGAAATATATTTAAAGCCAAATTACACGCTTCAAGCGCATCAGATGCTTTATTGGATTGCAAGAAATAGTGAATAATCTCTTCAAAATCTTCTTCTGAAAAATGAATAGGTTCATTATGTTCACGCGCAAATTGATATTGCTCTACAAGAGCCATCAACTTTTCTTCATTTTCCTCAAATTCATTATTTCTCATCCAAGAATTTTACGCTTATTATTGAAACATAAAAATAAAACAAATAGTTTTAATTCATAGTTATTTTATTTTTAAAAAAATAAAAAGCCCAAATCAATGATTTGGGCTTTTTAAAAAAATATTATTAAGATCTATTGAACAATAAATTGTGAACCGCCTACAACCTTTTCATCATCTTCCAATCTAACAAAATAAGTGCCTTTCGAAAGCATATTTACTTCAATAGGAGGAACATTATTAATTCCATATGCAGACCTATAAGACATTCTCTTTACAAATTGTCCAGATCTACTATAAATTGAAATGGTATAATTTTGTACTTTATCGGCTTTAAATCTAACATTTAATACATCTGATGTAGGATTAGGGAATACACTAAATTTACTACCAAAGTTTGTAAATGGATCAATCCCACTAGTTGATTTTGGTCTATCTAAATTATAACTACATCCAGAAGCTTCTGTAATAGGAGCATAAAAAGTTCCTCTTCCATGTGTTCCTAAATATACCATCCAACATCCATTTTTTCTTAATTTCATTTGACGTATTCTAAATACAGGAACCATTCCTACATTTTTACTAGAAGGCACCCATTTTACACTTGTTGCGGTAATATCATCTGTCTCCCAAACTCCATATTCGGTTCCTATCAATACATGTTTTTCATTTAATTCATCTATTATACCACAGTATACAGGCATAATAGGCAAATCACCTTGTTTATTTACAAAATTCGTTCCATCATTTGAATAAAACACCTTTTGAGTTCCTCCAAATCCCATTTGTGTCACCAATACTTCTGGCTTTACAATGGCACTTGACTGGCGAACATAAACACCACCTAGATTTGATGGTAATCCATTTACATTACTAATACTAATACCTAATCCAGCAGTAGTTGAAACTAAACAAGGAACATTATTTGCTAATGTAGTTTTATTGAAGACAGCCTTATCAAATCCTGTAATTTTTTTAGCTCCACCTCTTCCTACAACATACATAGTAGATAAATCTTTTGTCTGATGAATATCTATAACTTCACCAACACTTGGATTTATAACTGATGTCCAATCAGCCTTTTCATTAGGTTTTGATGCATTTGGAGATACATAAAACCCAGAAGGATGCATTACAAAAAATAATGATCTTTCAGGAATTTCTTTATCTATTGAGTCTATTGTATTATTTGGATCCGGAATCAATTTTTCTGCAATATGAATACGTGTATGGAATCCAATTCCGTCAGCTTCTCCATTCCCTTGAGGTAAACCGGCTTGCGTTCTTGGTTCAACATCGATACAACTTCCTTGAATCACAGGATTCGATGTATTTGCATTCATATTATCAGCCTTTCTTATTAATCCATTATAAACTGTATAAAACATGACACGACTATCATTGTATGCTGAAATAGCTGTATTAAAACCATCTCCACCACTCACTTCAAATGATTTTCTATCTGAAGATGCGTCAGTTCTAATAAGATTGGTTCCATTGTCTTGAGCACCTCCAAGCATTTCTCCATAAATAGAAGCATTCATATCATAAAACTGAGTTACATTAAATGCTTTATTTTTTGGCACCCAAGTTGGATTAGGGAACTGTGACTTAGCATTATATGTCATATAAACACCTCCATCGGTACATATAGCAAGTGTATCTGGTCTTTTCTCATCAAATGCAAACTCATGCATATCAGCATGTATTAGATTTTGACCTAATTTTGCTGGACTATTCCAGAATGCAGCCTTAACCCAATTAGTAGCTGGCGACCAAGTATACATAGCTTGTTGCCCACCTAAAAATAAATGATCATCATTCGAAGGATTAATAGCCAAACACAAATCAAACCATCCTTGACAAGCTGTCCCATCAGATGAACATAGAGGCTGAAGCAATGCATCTTGCTTTCCTAAAAACTGCCAGTTACTTCCTCCATCTATAGATCTTATAGCAAAGCGTAATTTAGCCTCTGTATCAATACCGCAAACATATACTTTTTTAGGATCTTGTTTAGATACTGCAATTCTTATATGCTTTCTAGTTGGGTGATTTGCAATAAAATTACCTGTTGTAATTTGAGTCCAAGTTGAACCACCATCTGTTGATTTATAAGTCATACCATCTCTTCCTGCATACCAAATATTAGGATCAGATGATGATTTAATTTGAGAGATAACTCCTGTTGACATAACACCAGAAACTTTCGTCCACGTATCCCCGCCATTTCTGGAAACAAATAACCCTTTACTTGTAGCTGCAAAAACTTTATTATTATCCAAAGGATCACAGCCCATATCAATTACTAATGAAAATTGAGGAGCGGTAGTCCCACTTTTTGGATTTTCAAATCCTAAAAGCTCCCAATTATCGCTATTTGCTTTTTTTCTATAAATTCCATTTCCATTAAATTGACTTCCAAACTGTCCATTGGCATCATTCCCCCAATATTCTCCAGTACCTGCATATACATCACCATTAATAGACTGAGTCATACATCCAATACTTAATATAGGTAATTTATCAAATCCAGGAACAGGTCTCCAAGTATTTCCTCTATCAAATGACTCAAATATACCGCCTGATACTGAACTAGTATAACATTTATTTGGAGTTTGATTATCAAAAACAAATCCTCTGCTTCTACCTCCAACATCCAAAGGTCCACCTTCTTTCCATTCAATATTC
The DNA here is from genome assembly GCA_044377205.1 of Chitinophagales bacterium. Classification (GTDB taxonomy): domain Bacteria; phylum Bacteroidota; class Bacteroidia; order Chitinophagales; family JADJOU01; genus CHPMRC01. Next base: position 9,509 of record JBIPMU010000014.1, read on the forward strand.
CCTGCTCTAGCAGAAACTCTGTTATAGAAATTAGTTACTTTTTCCAACGCTTCATACCAATCATTTGGATCTACTAATCCTGTCTCAACATTTTTAAGCATACTATTTCTAATTTCGATTTGAGCCTGGATACGTTGCTCTTTAGGTGGCTTCACTTTTACTTTATAAGCAGGGAATTGAATACCATCTATTGTTGCAGCATCAAAACTCACAGCAAAAAGAAGAACAAAAACCATTGAAAATCCTAAAAGTATATACTTTTTCATACGACTAAATTTTTAGTTTAAAAATTGACACAAATATAACATTATAATGATTAAATCATATTTAATTTTTTTCAACATTTAATTTTTTATTAATAAATTGAAACAAAAGTTTAATTCTAATTATAGAATATTATACTTTTCAATTTTTTCTTTTAAAAAATTAAGGAAACTAGCCGCATATGCACCGTCAATAATTCTATGATCATAAGACAAAGACGCTATCATTTTTTTTCTTACAACAATTTTATCTTCGCCTTCCAAGTCAATTACAGCAGGTGTTTTCAAGATTTCACCTAAACTCATAATAGCTACTTGGGGTTGATTAATGATTGGAGTTCCCATCAAACTACCAAATATCCCTGTATTAGATACCGTAAATGTACCACCTTGAATATCTTCTGGTTTTAAATTACTATTTTTTGCAAGTGCAGCAATTTTATTTACCCCATCCACAATTTGAACAATTGACATATCTTGCGTGTTTTTTATACATGGAACAATCAAGTTGCCATCGGGCAAGGCAGTAGCAAAGCCCAAGTTAATATTTTTCTTCAAAATATATCCCTTAGAAGTATTATGTGCATTTAATTTGGGGAATGCTTTTAAAGCCTCAATAGTACACTTCATAAAAAGATGTGTATAAGTTAGCTTCAATTTATGTTCATAAAAAAATTGATCCTTTGTTTTATCTCTTAATGCTACCAAATCAGTTACATCTATTTCAGAAAAAGAAGTACAATGAGCCGAAATTTGCTTGGACTGCACCATATGTTTTGCGATCAAGGCACGCATTCTATCAAAAAGCACATATTCGTCTCCTTCGTCCATCGCGGGAAGATTTTCCGATTTCGTTTCAGTAATATTTTGAGTAATTTCAACGGATTCAAAGACTCTTTTTTCGTTAAAATGTGCTCTATTATTTATATAAAGCCAAGCGTCCTGCTTTGTAATTCTACCTTCAAGCCCCGTAGCAATTATATTTCTTATCTCCTGCTCCGTTATATCATTTTCTATTAATATTTTTTTGACTAGTGGAGTTAGATTGTATAAATTGATAGTTGAAGTATTAGGCTTAGATACTGATTTTAGTGAAACAGGAGTAATAGTTTGAAAAACTTCGGTTTTTGAAGCGTTTTCTACTAATAATTCCCCAAAAACTTCAACTTCAGCAATAGGCTGATTTACTGCAACTATATCATCTTTTTGAAAATGAATTTTTATTATTTTACATTCAAACGGCGAGGGAATTTCACTATCCACTTTATCTGTGGATACTTCAACAAAGGGCTCATCTTTTTTAACTATATCCCCTTCTTTTTTTAGCCATTGTATAATGGTGGCTTCCGAAACGCTTTCTCCCATTTTAGGGATAGATAAATAATGTATTTTAGTCATATTTTTTCTATTGGGAACTTAGATTATCTGATTCTAATTTTATCAGAGCAAAAATTGAATAATTCATAATATCTTGATAATTTGAAAAAGCCCCTTCTGAAACTTCAGTTTTGCCCATATTATCTTCTATCTGCTTTATTCTCAACAATTTAGTTAAAATTAAATCGGTAAAACTACTCACGCGCATATCGCGCCAAACTTCGCCATAATCGGTATTTTTCTTTTGCATCAATTCAAATGTAGCTATATAATATTTGTCATATAACATTTGAAGACGGTCATTGGATAAAGAGATTTCTTCCTCTATAACTTCTTCACATTTAATCATAGCCATGATACAATAATTGATAATGGACATAAACTCATCTTCGATGCTATCTCCTACTTTATTGACATTTGAAATTTCAATATTTCTAATTCTTTTGGCTTTGATAAATAACTGATCGGTAAGCGAACTCAATCTCAAAATGGTCCATGAAGTACCATAATCTTTCGATTTTTTTAAGAAAATTGATTTACATTTGTCAACAATTTCTTTGTAATGAAGGTCTGTATTTTTAGTGGTCATTATTAATTATTTACCAATACGATGCAATCTTTATAATTTTAAAATTTATAACGCTAGATTCCAATTCTATATTTAAAAAGCAAAAATAATGTTATTTCGCCAAGACCCTCAAATATTTTCAATAAAACTAAAAAGAGATTTATTG
>JBIPMU010000203.1:0-3360 GCA_044377205.1 Chitinophagales bacterium
ATCTTTTGAAACAATATTCCCATCAATATTATAATATATACTATACGACGTATTGTCAAAATCGATGGTAATTTCTTTGCCGAATAAACCAGGGTTCTTAACCTCAGCATTTGAAATAATTAGTTCTTTTGAAACAGGAAAAATTTCAAATCTATTGAAAGGAAGAAAACCGTTTTTATATAATTCATATTTTAAGTTGTAGCTTTCAATGGTTTTATCAATCAAGATATCTGATTTAATTAACTGTATATCTCTATTGATTTTAGTATCATCATCATTTTTAACGATAGTATTAACTTCTTTACTCAAAATATTGTTTTCTTCATTTCCTTTCTTTCTTATTAACGATGCATTTGTTTCAAAAATAGGATTGGAATATCTAATATATAAAAAAGGGATAAGTATGCTTAAGAACCCTAAAATTATAATAAACGGAACAGATTTTCTTAATATAAATAAAAATAATTTCAAGTTGAAATTATCTATAAACTCATTTACACTATCTTTATGTTGAATTGAGCTACTCAAAATTTTGATTATTTATTTATAGTTACGAATAATAGAATAGAAGAGGTGATAGAGCTAAGAATAGCTAAAGGCACAGTAATTACAGGAGCCATATCAACCATTGCGTAGTGCAAAGGCCTTCTTTGTTCCTGAACATAGATTATATCATTTGATTGAACCAATAATTCCGAATTTTGTATTCCTTTTAATGTGCTTAAATCTATTTTATATATATCTGGATTTTTTAAATTACCTCTAATTAGAATAATATCATATGATTTCATATATCTATCAATGCCTCCGGATTTAGCCAAAACCTCAAAAATATTAGTAGGCATTTTGTTTAAAGGGACTATTATTCCTTGAGTACCTTTAAAAACAATAGCTCGTCTATTTTCTACTCTTAAATATATAAACGGATTGTTGTATATTATATCAAACTCTTTTTTCAAAATTTGTCTCAGCTCATCTTCATTATATCCATCAACTTTCTTTTTCCCTACAATTGGAAATTCTACAATACCTTCATTATTTACAACAAAAGTTGCTTGCATTATTTGAGGATTTGATTGGGTTATTTCACTCCCTCCGATGGCACTAGATTTAATTGGATCTATTAATGTCATTCCGTCCCTAGTATATACTTTTAAAGATATTTCGTCTCCTTTTTGAATTTTATATTCTTTGGTCAATGTATTAATTTTATCAGGTAACTTGTTAGACTCAATTTCTTTAAAAATCAAATTTGGATATACTGTTTTACATGAATATTGTAAAATAGATATGAGAAATAAAAATGACACTAGTAGTCTCAAAAGCCTTATTTTTTACAGAATAATTTACAAAAATATAATTTTTAAATTAAATGAAACTATCTTATTATGTTAAAATTTTATAATGGTTTTTTTATTGTCTTTTTTAATATAGTTCGATTTACTTTATTTTCAGTACTTTTGCAAACTTTTTTAAAATAATAAAAGAAAAAATTTAGTGAAAAGAGAAGATATAAGAAACATTGCCATCATTGCACACGTCGATCATGGAAAAACAACTTTGGTGGACAAAATGTTGCATGCAGCAAAATTATTTAGAGATAATCAACAAGTAACCGAATTGTTCTTGGATAATAATGATCAAGAAAGAGAACGTGGAATTACAATTCTAGCAAAAAACGTCTCTGTAAACTGGAAAGGAACAAAAATTAATATTATAGATACGCCAGGTCACGCCGATTTTGGAGGAGAAGTTGAACGAGTTTTGAATATGGCAGACGGAGTATTGGTTTTGGTTGATGCGTTTGAAGGACCTATGCCTCAGACTCGTTTTGTAACGGGTAAAGCTTTAGCATTAGGTAAAAAAGCTATTGTGGTCGTAAATAAAGTGGATAAACCAAATTGCGATCCAGAAAAAGCAAATGAAGATGTATTTGAATTATTTTTCAATCTTGAAGCTACTCAAGATCAATTAGACTTTAAAACTGTTTATGGTTCTGCAAAAAATGGTTGGATGAGTGATGATTGGAATAAACCCACGGATAATGTAGATATTTTGTTTGATACTATTGTAAGTGAAGTACCTTGTCCCGATGTAGAATCAGGTTCTTTACAATTGCAAATTACGTCTCTTGATTTTTCTACTTATACAGGAAGAATAGCAGTGGGTAGAATTCAACGAGGAACTATTGAGGAAAATATGCCCGTGTCTTTGATGAAAAGTGATGGAACCGTTAAAAAAATGAGAACTAAAGAGTTATTTATCTTTGACGGTTTGGGCAGAGCAAAAATTGGTAAAGCAGAAGCTGGAGATATTGTAGCGGTTACTGGAATTGAAGATTTTGAAATTGGAGATACAATTGCGGATTTTGAAAATCCAGAAGCATTACCAAGAATTAAAATTGACGAGCCTACTATGAGTATGTTGTTCACTATAAATAACTCTCCATTCTTTGGAAAAGAAGGTAAATTTGTAACTTCAAGACATATTAGAGATAGACTGCACAAAGAGTTGGAGAAAAATCTTGCACTTCGTGTACATGATACCGCATCTCCCGATCAATTTTTGGTATTTGGTAGAGGAATTCTTCACTTATCGGTTCTTTTGGAGACTATGCGAAGAGAAGGTTATGAGTTGCAAGTAGGTCAACCTCAAGTAATTATCAAAGAAATTGATGGTAAAAAATGTGAGCCTTTGGAAGAACTATCAGTAGATGTACCTGATATTTCTGCTGGAAAAATTATCGAATTGGTAAGTCAGCGAAAAGGTGAAATGAAATCCATGAATCCAAAAGGCGATATGCAACGTTTGGTTTTTGAAATTCCTACAAGAGGATTGAATGGTTTTAGAAATGAAGCATTGACATTGACAGCCGGTGAAGCTATCATCGCCCATCGATTCAAAGAATATGTGCCTATGAAAGGTGATATTCCTTCAAGAATCAATGGGGTAATGATTTCTAAGGAAACTGGAATGGCTACAGGATATTCAATGGATAAATTGGGCGATAGAGGTCGTTTCTTTGTAGAACCCGGCGATGAAGTATATGCTGGTCAAGTAATTGGCGAGCAAATAAGACCAGGAGACTTGGTCGTAAATATATGCACTGCTAAGCAATTGACGAACTTCCGTGCTGCTGGAAAAGATGATAACGTAGGATTGCCTCCAAAAATTGATTTTTCATTGGAAGAAGCTATGGAATATATAGGTAAAGATGAATATGTGGAGCTAACGCCAAAATCACTTCGTATCCGAAAAATATTATTGGATGAAAATGATAGAAAAAAAGCAGCAAAGTAATTAATGGTTTGCTTAAATAAAAAAGGTCGCTTAATTTTAAGCGACCTTTTTTATTTAACT
>JBIPMU010000204.1:0-3314 GCA_044377205.1 Chitinophagales bacterium
TATAAATGTCCAACGCAAAATGATGGTACTACTCCAAAAAAAGAATAAACTACAAAAAGCCGTACTTAAAGCACTTAAAAAGTTTATAGCCATTGCAACTTTTGTAATATCTCCCATTGCAAAAAGAGAGAAAATTTTACCCACAAGCATAAAGAATGGTGCTCCTGGAGGATGTGCCACCTGCAATTTATAAGTACAACTTAAAAATTCGCCACAATCCCATAGACTTCCAGTCTTCTCCATTGTAATCGTATAGGTAATCAATGCTATAAAAAATACTAACCAGCCTAAGATTTTATCCAATTTTTGAAAATTCATAAAATATTTTTTTTTCTTAATGGGCAAAAGTATAAAAAATTGATTTATCGAGCGAAAAAGATTGTTGATTTGTATAAAAAAACATAAATCACATTTTTTTATCAAATCAATTCATTTTTATCGCTAATTTTGGATGCTGTTAAACTCAAATTTTTAATGTATTTTAAAAAGTATATTTTATTTCTTTTTATCCAAGTTCAGTTCATGAGTTTTTATTCTCAAAACGATGATAATCAGCTTAAAAAACTAGATAAAAAGGATAGTCTTGCAAGTATAAAAACAAAAAAAGCATTAAATAAAAATGTAATTACATCCGAAATTCATAATTTATTATTTAGAAATATTTATGCGAGCAGTAATTACAATGAAGAAGTAGAATTTAAAAAAAAGATAGATGAACTCATGCCTTTTGAGGACATGATTATTGATAGTATAATTTATCAAAAATTTAATGTTTTTGGAGAAAACATATATGATACATTTCAAAAAAGTAGCAAACTAGAAAACTTTCTTTCGACCAAACTTCATACAAATACTAAAAATAAAATTATAACGAATAGATACTTACTGTTCAAGAATGGAGAAAGTTTTTCAGCTTATAAAGCTTTGGAAAATGCTCGTATTATTCGAACCGCCGGTATTTTTCACGATGTACGTTTTTTCCCAGTAGCTAAATCAAATGGACATATTGATTTGTATATATATCTTCAAGATGTATTTCCATATGGTTTTGATTTTACCTTTAATTCGACGAATAATATTGGTATAAGGTTAAGTAACAACAACTTTTTAGGTCTTGGACATCAAATTGAGACTGAAGTTAGGTATATTCAAAATGATGCGAAGCAAGTATGGGGCGGAGGATTATCTTATACCGTTCCAAATTTTATCAAAAAAAGCTTTATAGATATGAACCTATTTGCTAGGAATTATAGAGATGAAAACTCCGTAGGATTAGGATTTGTAAGACAATTTATCAGAAGAGATATAAGATGGGCTGGTGGTCTTACTTTTGCATACAGAGATCTCGACATTAATTTATTAAATCAAGGAACAGATCAGTTAAATCTGCAAAAAGTTGAAAGTAATATTTGGCTAAGTCATGCCATTCCTTTCAAATCTAGAAAATCAACAACCTTAAATTCCATAATATTTGGTGCACGCTATACTCAAAATTCATTTTTTAATAGGCCCTATGTAAATTTGAAAGAATACCCTACCCTATGGAACAATAATTTTGTTCTTACTAGTGTAGGATATTCAAAAATTCGATTTGTTCAAGAAAGACTTCTAAATGGATTTGGAAGGACAGAAGATATTCCTATTGGTTTTTCTATTTCAGCCCTTTATGGATATGAAAATACTGAATTTTCTTCACGAAGGTATTATGGAGGGAGTATTTTAGGTCAATTCTACAATTCTAAAGAAACGTATTTTAATTTAAGTGCAAAATTTGGAACTTATGTAGCAGATAATTTATATAATCAATCTGTTCTTGATATCAATTCACAGCTGGCATCAAAAACTTTTCACTGGGGTAAAACAAGGTTGCGAAATTTTTTCAATGCACGCTATACCGCAGGTTTTAATCAAGATGCTACAAAATATATTACATTTTCAGAAAACAATGGTATCAGAGGGCTTAATAATGAAGCGATTCGAGGTAATGATAGATTAACAATGAGTTTACAGACTAATTTGTATCTTCCATTTTCTTTTATTGGATTTAGAACATACTTGTACACTTTATTTGAAATTGCAAATATGAATGCTCAACGTCAATCAATTTTTGAAAGCAAATTATATACCGGCGCTACATTGGGGGTTGCGCTTAGAAATGAGAATATGATCTTCAATATGATACAGATTCAGTACGGATTTTATCCATCTACATCCAATGTAAATCAAAGAGGAATCGTTATTAGTTCGGTGATTCCATTCCGTTTTCAAAGTTTGGATATTTCAAAACCTGAAACCGTCCAATATCAATAAAAAAGCCTCTACATTTCGGTAAAGGCTTATCAATTAATTTTTAATATTCGTCTTCGTTGAAGTAGAAATCTTCCTGGGTAGGATAATCTTGCCAGATATCCTCAATACCTTCAAATTGTTCTCCTTCCACATCTTCCATTTGTTGTAAATTTTCAATTACAGTAATAGGTGCCCCTGAACGGATAGCATAATCTATCAATTCATCTCTAGTTGCTGGCCACGGAGCATCTTCTAAATATGAAGCTAATTCTAATGTCCAATACATATTATTTGTTTTTTATTTGATTAATGATAATTTTTAAAATGTTATATCCTTTTGCCAATTCACTTCTTTTGTATCATAGTATTGTGTCAAATACCTTGAAAGCACAAAAAAATAATCACTCAATCGATTGAGATATACAACCGACCATTTAATATTGAAATCTTGATCATAATTTTCAATCCTTACTATAGCTCGCTCCGCTCTTCTACAAACTGTTCTGACTACATGTGTGAATGAAACATGTTCGTGACCTCCAGGCAAAACAAATTGTGTCATAATTGGCAATTTTTCCTGCATTAAGTCAATTTGGTCTTCGAGAAATACTAAATAAATATTTTTTAATTCTGGAAGCTTAGATTTATATTGATCATCCACTGTAGCTAATACAGAACCTATATTAAATAAAATATTTTGGATTTTTTGTAAATGAACTGAAAACTCTGTCATAATTAGTTTGTCAGCTAGTAATCCTACATAACTGTTCAATTCATCAACGGTGCCATAGGCCTCCACACGAATATCGGATTTAATCAACCTATCACCGCCAAAAAGGGAGGTGGAACCATTATCGCCCGTTTTGGTATATATCTTCATGTGTATATATTTATATTTATTGATGAACACATGGGAACATGGATTACTTTTTTATTTTAGATTGCATCTAATGCCTGAGCCAATCCTGTAAAAACAAATGGTAGTGGAATCCAAAAAAATTGTGGAACAAAAACTAACATTAGCA
>JBIPMU010000205.1:0-3292 GCA_044377205.1 Chitinophagales bacterium
ATGGCGTATGGATTCAAAAGCCAGAAAAAAAATCTTCTTTTTTTGATAAATTTTCAACTTTGAATGCCACCGAAAAACATAACTTTATCTCTACAGCCTATACGAACTTAAACCGCCTTTTATATGCTCCCAATCCATTGCGAAAATCAAAATCAGAAATAGACACATTGGCGGCTATTATATGGCAAATGAAACGGCTGGCTCCCAACTTTACCAATTGGATTATCAATACAAATGTAAATAATCCTGTATTAAATATAAGACTGGTAGAATCTTATTTCCGAGATCTTAAAACCAATCAAATCACCTCAAGTTTCAGTAAAGAATTATTAGCTGGACTGGATCAATTAAATCTAAAATTGCCTGATTTTAATTTTGAATATGGAGAAAAGTATATCAATATAGAACTCAAAGACTGGGTAAATATGGCTATGCTCAAACAAATTTTTCCAAAAATCAACCATTTGATGCATATTTATCACCCCTCCGAAAAAAGCGAGCCTTCTCTCGATATAAGATTAAAAAATTTAAAACATGTTAATCATCTAAGATATTCCATGGAAAGATTAACCATCAACAGTTGGAAAATTACGATTCAGCATAGTATGAATACCTACCACATGATGTTGTATGGAGATGGAACTATTGAAATTGAAAACCAAGCGATGTCTTGGGGCGACTTTCTGAAAGTAGACTTTAATGTTTCTGATTACGGTGACAGAATGTATGATGATTAAAATATAAGATATTTTTTTTCTTTCACGATTTTTAAAGAATATCGTTACAAGCCAGCATAAGTTCTAATCCATCGGCAAATGATTGCCCCACATATTCATTTGTCTTACAACCCATCGTTTACGTCTTTTGATAAAACTAGATGGATTGTCTGCTTTATATTTTATAGGATTGGGTAATACTGAAGCAAGAATAGCAGCTTCTTCTTTGCTCAATTTATTGGCGGATTTATTGAAAAAATGCTGAGAAGCAGCCTCTGCACCATAGATGCCATCTCCAAATTCAATTACATTGAGATATACTTCTAAAATTCGCTCTTTGGACCATATTAGCTCTATTAAAATTGTAAAATATAGCTCAAAGGCTTTTCGTATATAACTTCGTACAGGAAGTAAAAAAACATTTTTAGCCGTTTGTTGTGAAATAGTGCTGCCACCTTTTATCTTGCGTCCTCTTTCATTGTTTCTCAAAGCTTTTTTGATGGCTACTAAATCAAATCCATTGTGTTTTAAAAAATTTTGATCTTCCGAGCATACTACAGCCAATTGAAGATGGGGCGAAATATTATCGATACTCTCCCAGTCTTTTTTCAGTCGAAGTTTTCGTTCAGAATTTAGCATTTGTTTTGGCAAACTCCATATCATCAAAGGAGTCATAGGTACCGGAAGCCATTTGAAAAATACAACCGAAATCACGCTAATAATAAAAAACCACTTGATAGATTTACCTATAAATCGGAAAATACGCTTGAAAAGAGATGAAGATTGAGCTGTCATGAATGTTTTTTTATACCTATTTTGTTGATGGCTGCTTGAAAATACTTTGTAAAAGTCTCAACAAAAATAATAAATTCAATTAAAAATCCTATTTTTCCATTCAAAAACCCTTTTTTCAAAAAGTATCCTTTGCAAAATTTAATGATGGGGCTAAACAACAAGGAAACTCCTATCGAAATCCAAGATTTTTTTGACAATTCTTGTGAAGCTAGTGTTGCATATTTTTTGGATTTTAGCCATAATGAATTAATATCCAAATATGCTTGATGTATTATGGGAAATGTGAGTTTGGTTTCAACAATATCTTTTGTAAATCCCAAATGTTCATGTGGCGTAGTTCCCGCCCATTGCGCATGATTTTTTTGCCAAAATCTTGTTTTTCTATCCGGATACCACGTTCCATACAAGATGGATTTTGTCCCTATTTTATTGATCCTTGGAAAAGACGCTACTTGTGGTAGCGAATTTTTATGCTCCATAAAATAGGATTGTAGTGCATCCGAAGCCCATTCGTCGGCATCCAAGCTAAAAATAAAATCACTAGAAGCAAGGCTATTTGCATAATTTTTCTGTAGAATATAATTATCAAAAATTCGCTGATGCACCTTCGTTTTGGGAAATGTAGCCGCTATTTCTATCGTTTTATCGGCAGAAAAGCTATCTACAATAATGATTTCATCTGAAAAAGGCAGGACGCTTTCTATACATTGGCCAATATGCAATGCTTCGTTGAACGTAATTATTACAGTGGTTATAGTCATATAAGATCCTCAATTTTGTGAAATAAACAAAAAGGCACTACAAATACCAATATTCCAATTTGGGTCTCCAGCATAGGTTCTACCATAAATGCCGAGCACATAGCTGCGGTATATGCAAAAGGCAACCATTTTTTTTGATTCCAAGAAACCCAAAAAGAAGCAAATATGATCATTAAAAACAAACACAATCCTACAAAACCATTTGAAGCAGCAACATATACATACTCATTGTGTGGAAGCATTACATCCTCACCCCTATTTTCACCTGTAATAGCTACAATAGCCTGCTTCATATCACCTTCTCCAACACCTAGAATCTTATTTTTCATAAATATTTCAACCCCAATTTGTATCGAATGCCATCGGCTTCCATCGGAATATTTGTGGGTAGGATTGGTCAAAAACTCTTGAATATCCCAGCGCATATACCCTATTTTCTGGCTCAATGTAGGTACAAAAATTATCATTGTGTACGATAATATAACGATACAAGTCATAATAAGGCTCGCCTTGATAATTTTGCGGGTTTTTATGACCCAAAATACACCAAAACAAATCAATGTAATATACATAGCAAGTATAGCACTCCTTACACTCAAAAAATGTATAAACACAAATAAATACAACGCTATAATTCCATAAAAAATTGAATTTCGTTTATTAATTTGATGGTAAAATGACGTAAAATATAAAGATAACAAAAAACAAAAGTTGAGCAATAACCCATAGCGTATATGGCTTCGCATAGGAACCCACAAAGGCTGACCTTGCATAATTTTATGCGAAAACACTTGAACATCTTTTAAATATATTCCAATAACCATAAAAGATGACAATACAAAAATAACCAACAAGGCAATAGTCAATTTTTCAAATTGTTTTAGTGAAATATCAGGCAAAAATAAAAAACTAAAGGCAACAGCTAATAACGAACTTTTGAGATTCATTTTCTGAAAAAAATAAAATAAATCTTGACTCCAAAGCCCGGAAAGGACTATAAATACATAAAATAAAATGATA
>JBIPMU010000206.1:0-3288 GCA_044377205.1 Chitinophagales bacterium
AAAAGATTTAATTCTTTCTTTATATAAATATTTGGATTTATTTATTGCATATAATTTTTTTTGCTCAATCGAATCTTTATTTGCCTTTTTCCAAATTTCTCTATCCATTAGTTCAAAAATCATCAAGCCATTTTGATACTCTTGTAGTAATGAGGCATATTCTGTATTCTCTTTATTGAGTTTGTCTTTTGCGTATAAATATATACAATACTCTTTGTAATTTTCAATCATTGGTTTTATAATCTCCTCTTTTTTAGGAGCTGTAATATTTGAATAATTTTTTTGAATATAGTTTATAAAATCATTTTGAGTATATATAATATCGTCAAACTCTATCAAGGTCTTTGGATTTTTCATTTGAGATATTTTCCATCCTTTCTTTTCAAATTTATTATCAGATAGATCATTATATATTTCTTCAAAATGATTATTTATTTCTCTGTAATGATATTTTTCTTTAATTGTTTTTATTGCTAATTGTTTTGAATTAAGCATTCTTTCATCTTTATCTAGTTTTTCCTTCATCCAAGACTTTGCTTCTTCATAATTAGGTCGTTCAATTTTTTGTAATAACTTAATAATATGCCATCCAAAAGGACTTTTAAAAGGCTTGCAAATAGAACCGATTTGTGACAATGCAAAACTACTTTCTTCAAATTCACTTACCATTTCATTGATTCCAAACAATGGTAATATACCGCCATTAGTTAGAGATGCATTATCTTCTGTATATTTTTTAATTGCAGAATCAAAACTTATTTTTTTAGATTCAATTGCTTTGAAAGCCTCCATTATTTTTTTCTCAGCTTTTTTATTTTTCTTATCTTCATCCGTTTTATCAGTAGTGTATATATGAGCTACACTTACTTTTCCTCTAGCGGTACGCTCTTCTAAAGGTAGAATTATGTGATAACCAAAAGGTGATTTTAAGATGTTTGAAACCTCATTTATCGGTGTAGTATATGCCATATCTTCAAAAGATGGAAATGTCATGAATATATTAATGAACCCAATAATACCTTTAGTTTCTTTTGCATTTGGATCTTCGCTTTTTTCAATAGCTAGTTTAAAAAAATCTTCTTTTGTATTTATTTTATTTTTGATTTCTAAAATGGCTTTATATGCAATTTGGGTGTCTTCTGGTTTTGCATTTTGGGGCGTTTTTATTAAAATATGCGCTACTTTTCGATCTTTTTTTGAACGTTGATAAAGGTTTTGCATGATTTTATCCATATGATTTTTATCTACAAAATAGCTTTCAGCCAATTGATTGGAGTATGTTTTTAACTCTTCATTTAAATTTGAAATAGTATCAATTTTCTTTGATTTGGCTTCATGTAATTTCATTTTAAAAAGACTATATAAATCGATATATTCTCGCAATGATTTTTCACTAAAATCAGCTACTTTATTATTTTTAGTATATATATTTAAAAATTCTTTAACACTTACCTGTTCTTTGTCTATACTAAATAAAGTTTGAGCTTGTGTTGCAGATATAAAAGAAAATAATATGTAAACGGTAACTTTAAATTTCATAATACTATTGTTAGTTGCTAAAATAGTTTAAAAAAGATTATCAATAAATGAATGGCAAAAATACTCTTTTTCAATTTAAAATTTATTTAATTTTTGTTATAAAAAAAGCCTCTTGAAATCAAGAGGCTTTTTTGTATTTCTTGTATTAATACTGATACTAGTGAGCTGCTGGAGAAGTAGAAGCTGGAACAGCTTGATCTGCTTTTTTAGATTTGCAGCAAGATTTTGTAGATTTTGAACACTCTTTTTTCTCGTCTTTGCCAGCACAAGCTTTTTTAGATTTGCAACATGCTTTTCCTTCTTTTTTTCCTTCGTCACCACATGCAATTGCTACAGCACCAATTGAAAATGTAAGAGCCGTCAATAAGATTAATTTTTTCATTTTTCGTAATTTTATTTTGGTTAAAAATTTAATATCTATTTAGATGCAAAAATAATTAAAATAGTTTACTCTTACACAAAAATTAATAATATTTAAGATAATAGCTCACCTATAATTGTTTCGCCTCCACGTACTTTTTGTCCTATAGATACATTTAATTTTGTATTTAAGGGTAAAAATAAATCGATTCTAGATCCAAATTTAATGAATCCAAATTCTTCACCACGCTCAATTTCATCTCCTTCTTCTACGTAGTATACTATTCTTCTTGCCAACTTGCCTGCTATCTGTCTTACTAATACAGCAAAAGATTCATTTTCTATTACCATACTTGTTCTTTCATTATCTGAGCTGGATTTTGGATGCCATGCTACTAAATATTTTCCTGGATGATATTTAAAATATCTAACTTCACCATCAATAGGGCTTCTATTCACATGAACGTTTGCGGGCGACATAAAAATTGAAACTTGAAGTCTTTTATCTTTGAAATACTCGGTTTCTTCTACTTCTTCTATCACTACTACCTTTCCATCTGCCGATGCTAAAATATGATTATCACCAATAGGTATTAATCTTTTTGGATTACGGAAAAATGAAATAATAAATAGGCATACAAATACGCTAAACATACTCAACGCCAAAAAGAACGGGCTTTTTGGGAAGTACAAATACAATATAGTGTTTAATATTAAAACACAAAAAGAAACTACGAATATAATTCTATATCCTTCTTTGTGGATTTTTATCATAATTTTTGAAAGTGCAAAATTATATTTTATTTTTTAAGTTAAGTATATTTTTTATAAATAAAAAAATGGTTTCAACTATTTTCAAGTAACTTTGCGAACTTTTTTAACATAAATAAGATGAATATTTTAAAATCATTTAGCTTTAAAATTTTATTAAACTATTTATTTCGCGGTATTTTTATCATTGCTCCTGTTTTTTTTACGGGATATGCTTTGTATAAATTGTTCTTGATTATTGATTCACCAATTCAAGATATTTTTTATTACATTTTTGGATATAGAATATATGGCCTAGGATTAGTTTCTACATTATTAATTCTTATAATAGCTGGATTTCTTGGTTCTACATTGATTATTGATACATTTTTTAAAAGATTTGAAAAACTATTGTTCAAAATTCCTTTGGTTAAAGAAATCTATAAAGCTATACGTGATATTTTTGGAGCATTTGTGAGCGATAAAAAAAAGTTTGAAAAACCTGTCATTGTCGAAGTAACCAATGGCGTATATCGTATTGGATTTATTACCAATGAAGACTTATCTTCTTTTACTTCAATGGATCTAGTGGCTGTTTATTTTCCCTTTTCATATGCATTTACAGGCGAGTTGCTTTTT
>JBIPMU010000207.1:0-3286 GCA_044377205.1 Chitinophagales bacterium
TTTCTTTCAAAAATTCATACGTAGCATTTAATTGTGCAGAATCTTGTTTGCGCTGCAAGTCTTTCAATTGTTGAAAATAGTCGTCTATTTTAAAGTTTTTGATAGCTTCCTGGGTAATTTTACTCATACTATCCTGATATTTTTCTGCTTGAATTTCTGCGGGAGATTTGTCGGCTAAGCCTTTGTTTCTTTGTGCTTGAACACTTGAGATTGCGATAAAAAATGTCAAAAATGAAGCTAGGAAAAATTTCATGATAAAAAATTCAGATAAACTTGGCAAAATTACACATAAAAAAAAGAAATTTAAAAGGATCTTTCAACCTCTTGTGAATATGTATTTAGAGGTACTGCTCAGTGAAGTATTGAACATGTAATTTTCATAATCAAATGCTTTTAAATGATCAGTTTTTTCAATTTTCATATCTAAAACAAAGCGGGTCATAAGTCCACGCGCTTTCTTTGAAAAGAAAGAAATATTTTTATAATCGGCATCTTTTTTTTCTAAAAATTCACATTGAATAATAGGTTTTTTTATTTTTTTAGGGTCAATAGCCGAAAAATACTCAATCGATGCAAGATTGATAAGTGCTTGATGATTGTTTTCATCAAGAGTTTTATTTACTTCCATTGTTATTTTCTCTTTCCAAAAGTGGTATAAATTGGGCGTTTTTCCAAATGCTATTTTAGTTCCCATCTCCAATCGATAGGGCTTGATGAGGTCCAGTGGTTTAAGAATTCCATATAATCCTGATAAAATTCGTATCTGATTTTGAGCATAGTTTAATTGTGTTTTTTTCAATGTGAAGGCATCTAAACCAGAATATACATCACCATCAAAAGTAAAAATAGCAGGTCTTTGAATTGTGTTGTCATTTTCAAATTCTTGAAAGCGCTTATAGTTGAGTTCAGCAAGCTTTTCACTTAATCCAAAAATGCGTTGAATATCGTTTTGTTTAAGTTTTTTTAGTTTGCTGATAAGAGTGTGAGGTTCTTTTTCAAAAACAGGCATTGATAATAGGTCTGTGGGAAATGGTTTTTCCAATTCTAGCGACTTTGCAGGAGAAATGACTAAAAGCATTTTTTTTCTTTTATTTTTATAAAAAAATTATAGTTTTACAAAATTAATACAAATACAATTTTGGATATGATAAAAGTGCAAGTAGGTCAGCATGAGGCAAGAGAATTTAGTGCAGATGATTTAAAATTAATATCTAATGATTTGGATATAAAAGAATTTAGTTCTGGGAATTTCTCAATTATTAAAGGCGCTGAAAGTCATGAAATACGTATTCAAAGCATAGATAAAGAAAAAAAAATCATACATGTAAATATTAATGGTAAAACGACTTTTTTTTCAATAAAAGACAAAATGCATATGTTGTTGGAAAAATTAGGTTTTGACACAACAAAATCAGCCAAAATGAATCAATTGAAAGCACCAATGCCGGGCTTAGTTATTGAATATTTTGTAAATGAAGGCGATGATGTTCAAGCTGGTGATAAATTGATGATATTGGAAGCTATGAAAATGGAAAATATAATTAAGGCATCAGGAGAAGGAAAAATTAAAAAGTTGATTGTTTCAAAAGGAAGTACCGTAGAGAAAAATCAATTGTTGATAGAATTTGAATAATCCCATTGAATAGGAAAATAGCCCTTATCTGCAATGTGCAGACAGGTATGAATACCAAAAAAAAACATACAATAGATGTTGCTGTTTCCTATTTAAAGCGGTATAATATGGATCCATACATAATTCATACTATTGATTTAGAAGAATTAAGCAAAAAATTAAATGAATCTTTGTCTAATGGCATCAGAGAATTTTTGGTGCTTGGAGGCGATGGATCATTGCATTATGTAGTCAATAGACTTATGAAACAAGAATGGGCACCCCTTCAAGAAATTCGTATTGGACTACTTCCTTGTGGCACTGGAAATGATTGGTTGCGAACCTATTATCATAAGGATATCGTAGCATCTGTATTGAAATCTGTAGTGACAAACAAAACAAAAAAACAAGATATCGGTAAAATCATTAAAAATCAATCTGAAGTAATATATTTTGTGAATATTGCGGGGGTTGGATTTAATGGTTTTTTGATGCAATATATAGATCGATTTAAAAAATTAGGGGATTGGGCATATTATGTGGCTATTTTTTATACTTTTTGGCATTATAAACCTGTATATGTATCTATACAAAGTCCCTTCAAAAATAATTCGATCACGGCCTTTATGATTTCGATTGGAATATGTAAATATGCAGGCGGTAATATGAAATTGTGTCCCGAAGCTATTCCAGATGACGGCTATTTTGATGTAAATATAATTGAAAATGTAAGGATATGGGATTTGATAAAAAATATTTTGTTCCTTAAAAATGGAAGTTATATCCATAAAATGAATATAAAAACAGAACGAAGTGCTTCAC
Organism: Chitinophagales bacterium; assembly: GCA_044377205.1. Taxonomy (GTDB): domain Bacteria; phylum Bacteroidota; class Bacteroidia; order Chitinophagales; family JADJOU01; genus CHPMRC01. Next base: position 2,435 of record JBIPMU010000207.1, read on the forward strand.
TTCATATTCATGCTCAAGATATTTTATACTTAGAAGCTGATGGCGAGTTCTATGGATGTGGTTCTTTCTCTTTTGAATCCACAAAAGACTCTCCTTTATTTTTTTAAATTAAAATAAGTGGGATGGGATTTTTTTGAAAATTTAATCCGTTTCTTCTTGTATAATAGTATTTGAATCTGAAAAAGGCCTTAGCTCATCAATACAGTTGAATTCTTTAATATACATGCTATCCTGTTCAGACATGAATGTTTTCCTACTGTTTAGTTTTAAGCTATTATTTGTATACGATTTATGAATAAATTTTGCCCAAATTGGCAGTGCACTGCTAGCTCCTTGTCCCAAAGATGTACTTGAAAAAGAAATAGATGGATCATCTGCTCCAACCCATACGGCACAAAGAATTGTGGGTGTACTTCCAATAAACCATCCATCAGAATTGCTTTGTGTTGTTCCTGTTTTTCCAGCTATTTCCATTTTTAATCCATACTGTCCTCGGAGTCTAGATGCGGTTCCATTTCCTGTAGTTACATTTTGCATCATCAAATTCATCAATTGAGATGTTCTTTCTCCTAAAACTTCTCTAGATTCTCTTTTTGATTGATAAATTATATGCCCATTGGCATCTTCTATTCTATCTATATAATAAGGCTTGCTATATATTCCTTTATTCATAAAAGGAGTATATGCCCCCACCATATCAATTACAGCTACATCCGTTGTTCCAAGAGCGATAGAAGGGACTTCTTCAAACTCACCTTTGGCTCCTAAATTTCTTGCCATATCTATCAAACTTCCAATGCCATATTTTTTAATTAGTTGAGCTGCAATTCTATTATCTGAAACTTGTAACCC
>JBIPMU010000208.1:0-3273 GCA_044377205.1 Chitinophagales bacterium
CGGAAAATGCACCGAAGTCTCACCACATTGCTTAAATCAAAAAACAATTTTGAAAGTAAATCATTTGAAGATAAAATGATGTATGACTTTTATTTTTCAAACACTAAACTAAGCTATATAAATACGTATTTTCCTACAGATAATGAATTGATATATAAGACATTTAAAGAAAATTTAAAAAATCAAACAGCGCTTCAATCCTTTCAGATTTTATCTTCAAAAATCACTGAATTAAGTTTTAGTGCCAAATATAAAACTGAAGAACTCTTTGATTTTAATGAAAATGCTATTGAAAAAATCATTGAAAATAAAAGCCAATTTGATATAATGGTTCAGCAGTATGCTTCGATTTTTTTATTAATCAAAAATCAAAAAGAGGCAGATTTTTTCCTTTTGAAGGAAAACATTCACCGTGAAGAATTTGAAAAATTCGAACATAATTTGATCAATCTACTTGCCTATTTGAAAAACTATTGTATTAGACAGATTAATCTAGGCAAAACAGAGTATTTATATCATTTATTTGAACTCAACGAATTTAGCTTAAAATTCTACTTAAAAGAAGGCGATTTGACATCCTTAAACTTCAGAAATATAGTATACTGCGCGCTTCAATTGGACAAATTAGAATGGACAGAGAAATTTATTGAAGAGTACAACTATACTGTTTCTGAAAACGATCAGAAAAACTCCTATAACTTTAATTATGCTCGTCTTTATTTCGAGAAAAAAGACTACGATAAAGCCATAAGACAATTATTAAAAGTAACTTACGAAGACTCTTTTTATGCTTCCACGGCTCGTATATTATTGATAAAATGTAATTATGAACTTAATGATGAATTTTCATTAATATATAATTGTCAATCTCTATTCCAATTTTTGAATAGAAATAAATTATTTACAAAAGAAAGGGTAACCAGTAATTTAAAATTTATCAATTATATAAAAAGAATTCAAAATAAAAGACTAAGCAATAGTAGCTCTTATTACAAAAACTTAAAAAAAACGATCCAAGAATCTACAGTAATTGAGAAAAAATGGCTATTGGAAAAAATAGATCAACTATTATAATTTTACTTTTTGGATTTGAGCCAATTCGAAAATTTATCAGCAGCTTCTTTTGATTTAAATAGAACACGAAGATTGTCATAATAATCTATATGGGTACAATGTTCAAAAAATAATTTTGAAGCCATAAATTTATCCTGATCACTTTCAATAGGAGCCAGCATGACCTTAGCTTGATCTATTGTTATACATTTTTCTGATAAATAAGATTTTATATAATTTATTTTACTTTTTTCAGTTTTTAAAAGATTAAAATTCGAACCAAAAACGACAATTTGTTTATCGGATACTTTACAAGATTTTGCCATTTTTGAAGAATCCAAAACTACTGAGGCAGGCTTGGTACGATATACTGCATAAAATGGTATATCATTTGACACAAAAGGATTGACTTCAATAATGTATAAGGAATCATTTTTACTTTTTTTTAATTCAAAAAAGGTCTTATTCTTGTTAATTTTATTAAAAGGAATGATAATTTTTTGTGCATATTTCAAAATATCCAATTCTATAAATTTATCTTTTGGAAATTTCCCTGTGTACACAAAATAATTACCATAAGCAGAAGTAGATTGTGGATATTTATCTACCAAAATTTTAAATTTTGCTATAGAACTTTTAATTATAATAGTACTTTTTTGAGCTTGTAAACTAGCTGAAATTAAAAGAAAAAATGTAATTAAACCTTTCATTTTATAAATAATTTAAGTTTGATAAACGATACAAATATACTAAAATTAATTGATACCATTTCATTTATCGATACATGCAAAAAACTGCTGGCACTTTATGAAATGATATATCTTTGGACGCCTTCCAATCTTTGATAGACATTGACTTTATATATTGTTTTTCCCCAAAAATATCCGCTGCAATACTTACCAAAGTCTTTTCATTAAGATTAGCTAGAATATCTCCCCAAAGACTTTCATTTCGATAAGGTGTTTCCATAAAAATTTGAGTTTGTCCTGCTGATGCCATTGATTCTAATTGCTTCAAACGAGCTATTCGTTCTGCTTTATCAATTGGGAGATACCCATTGAATGAAAAATTTTGACCATTAAAACCTGATGCGATAAGAGCTAGAATAATGCTTGAAGGACCTGAGAGAGGTCTAACATCGGCTTGTAATTGATGAGCCAATGCCACAACTCTATTGCCAGGATCCGCTATACAAGGCAAACCTGCATCGGACAACACTCCTATAATTTCACCATTTACCATCCAATTTTCAATTTCTTTCAAAGACTGATTTTCTGAATGTTTATCCCATTCAAAAAAAGTAACTTCCGTATTAAAATCTTTTTTATATCCCATTGAACGCAAGGCTCTTCGTGCCATCTTTAAATTTTCTACTACAAAATATGATACTGAAGATAAAACTTGTTTTACTTCATCGGAAATAAAGGGATTTTTTTCAGAAATGGGAACGGGTATAAGATAGAGCGTAGCAATTTTCAAAACAATTACAATTATTGGATTACAAACTTATATGATTTTGAATTATTTCTAGAAATTATGTTAGCAAAATAAATACCCTTTGCTAAATGATCCATAGAAAGGACATTTTTTCCTATATTGTAATTTTCATTTTTAATCAATTGACCCGTGGAGTTATATATTGAGAGAGATACAGCTTCTTCTTTGGAGTCTATAGTCATTTCATTTCTAAAAAACTGCAAAGTTATACTTGAATTATCTTCATTAGTCAAAATTGATATAGACGATTTTGTAATAGACCCAAGAGATGTAACACCTGAATTGATTGGGTCTAACCAAGGTTTCAACATTTCAAAACTATTAGAACCATATTTATCCCAATGCATTGCAAATCTTCCATAAAAATCAGAAAGATCATTCTCTTTACAAGAAGAGCCTCCTCCTGTAAGCGTTCCAATTAAAAATCCCGAACTATTTATAAGACCTGAACCTGAGGAGCCACCTTGTGTAACGCCTTTGCCAGATTCTGTACTAGCCCAAAAAACCCTAAAATGTGTATTTACCTTTTTTCCATAGCTAGAAATAGTAGGAGTAGTATTAAAAGTAGATATTTTTTTCACATCACCATCGGGATGATGCATACATACTCCAGTAGAAGTAGCATTTCCCGATCGGTCCCATCCTAAATAATTTACATTCCATGCATCAGGAATATTGGAATTAATTCTCACCAATAAAAAATCGGAGGAAGAATCACCTCCA
>JBIPMU010000015.1:0-11431 GCA_044377205.1 Chitinophagales bacterium
ACAAATTCTCTTTTATTTTCAGTATTTCCTGATAAAAAAGCAGTTAAGTCTAAACGAGGAATAGTATTCATGAATGAAATTTTATACAAATTTATAAAAATTATTTATTTCAAGAAATGAAATAAAAATTGAACTATATTAAATATCATTATACCTCCAAAAATTAGATTAGAAAAATTTGGATTTCTATGAGTTTTTTGTAATTTTTCAATCCAAATAGCTGATACAATAGCCAAAGGTGATGAAAGATACAATACTACATAAGCATTTTGTGAATAATTGAAAAATATAAAATAAAATAAAAACAATGGAACAAATGATATAATTAAAAACTTATACCCATTTTTTGTAAAAAGCATACGATTTTTCTTAAAAATACTATATCCAATTAATATCAAAAGGACCAAAATCATATTTCCAATGTATTGATAATGATGAAATATAATATTTTTTAAAGCTTGAAAATAATGACCTTGATATAAAGATTGTTTTAAATATATATTTTTAAATGTAAATATAATAGAAAGCCATCCTTCTATTTTTGCGTATTGCGTATAGATCAATGATAATGTAAAAATAGATACAAATAATGAAATCATTACTATTGAGATCATTTTATAGCCTCTTCTTAAATTAAACAATCCAAAAAGAAAAATAGTACTTGAATAAAAAAAGCCAATCCATGAACTATAACACATCAAAAAAACAAGAAGACTAAGGATAAAAATGTATTTTAGGCTTCGAAACTTACCTTTTACCATCATCTTCAAAAAAACATACGAAAATATTATAAAAAGTGATTGAACAAAAATATCAGGATGGCAATTTAATATTTGAAATGAGATAACCGCTGGGGTAGTTAAATATAATAAGGATCCCCCTAAAGCAAATTTTGAAAACTCTTTTGATGCTTTTTTTAAAGTAAGGGTACATATAGTTAAATATATAAAAAAAGAAGAAGTGGCAGTAAGTAAAAAATTTATCCAAATAATATTTTTAACCCCAAAAACCGTTTTAAAAAATAAATAAAAATAATAAGAGAAGGGTGGATGGGAAACATAAAATCTTGATGCATGTGTATAAAGATTTGATGAATTTTCAGAAATTATTGGTACTCCATGCAATAAAAAGAAATTCATTTTATTCCAATTATTAATAATATTAATAGAAAAAATGGTATAAAATTCTGGTTCATAGAAATGACTATCTATGAGAAAATACATCCCAATAAACAATACACTTAAAGCAGATACTAAAAAAAACAATGATTTTTGCATAAAAACAGATAGATGTCTCACAAAGATATTATATTTGCATTAATTAGGTGTCATAAAATGCCCATAATTAATGCTAAAGCAGGATCTTAGTCAAAAACAAAAGCTTAAAATTTCACAACAGAACATCCAACTTTTCAGGATGATGGAGCTTAATTCCATTCAATTTGAAGAAAAAATAAGAGAAGAATTAGAACTAAATCCTGCCTTGGAAAGTGAGGATGATGATTCCAAGTTTGACGATACACTTCCCCCCAGCAGCCCAGATAATGATTTCACATCAGACAATATTGATTACGAAGTAGATGAATTTGGAAATGAAAATGATTTTAATGAAGATTCAGAATCTATAAATGATAATACTACTGAGGATTATGATGATTTTTATCATAAAGACAATAAATATGACGAATATGATCACAATTCAGATGATGATGAAAGAGACTTATTTATTCCTGTAGTAGATCATTCTTCTATTATATCCAATCTCATCAATCAATTCAAATACAATGATTTAACAGCAGAAGAATTCAAAATAGGTGAGTATATTATTGGGAATATAGACCATGATGGCTATCTAAGACGAGAGAATTCATCTATTGTAGATGACTTAGCATTTAGACATAATATTTATACTACAGAAGAAAAGGTTGAGCAGATATTGGAACTGATTCAAAATATGGATCCACCAGGCATAGGCGCTAAAAATATTCAAGAAAATATTCTAATCCAATTATATAGAAAGCCTTATAACTATATTACTAATTGTGCAATTAAAATTATTGATAAATATTTTGAGCAATTTGTAAAGAAAAATTATTCTTGGATTATTAAGAAATTAAAAATCACCCAAAACACCTTTGATCAGGTTTTAAAACTTATTACATCTTTAAATCCTAAACCTATTGTAGAGGAAGAAGATAATAAAATTGGAAAATTCATAGTTCCCGACTTTTTTGTTCACAAAGAAGGGAATTCACTAAAATTGGAACTACATAGCTACAATATGCCCAATCTTTTTATTAGCCAAGACTTCATTGATATGATAAAAAAAATCAATGATAATAGGAAGAAAAGTAAGACAGAGAAAGATGCACTAACTTATATGACCGAAAAAATACAATCTGCTCAAAGTTTTATTACAACAATAAAACAAAGACAGGAGACTATGATTCTCATAATGCAGTCTATAGTAAAAATTCAAGAAAAATTTTTTTTAACTGGCGATGAGTCGATACTCAAGCCTATGGCATTGAAAGACATATCAGAGCATACAGGATTTGATGTATCTACAGTATCCAGAGTCACAAATAGCAAATATGTTCAAACTGAATTTGGTATCTTAAGTATGAAATATTTTTTCTCTGACAAAATCACTAATGATGAAGGAGAGGAAATTAGTACACGAAAAATAAAACAAGCGTTAAAAGATCTCGTTCAAACTGAAGATAAAAATAATCCGTTTACGGATGAAGAAATTACAACAAAATTACTTGAAAAAGGATTTAAAATAGCGCGAAGAACCGCTTCAAAGTACAGAGAACAGTTAGGTATTGCCCCTAGACATGTCCGAAAAAATAGTCTATAATTTAAAACAAATATATGTCCACTCAACTTGCTCGTTTTTTTTCATTTTTATTTCATCCTGTATTTATACCTATATATAGTTTCTTTATTATTGTGTTTACATTTCCATTCCAATATTTATATATTCCCAAAAAAGTTTGGAATATCTCAGTTTTCATTCTCCTCATGATGACCTGTATATTCCCAAGCATAATGACTCTTATACTCAATAAATTAAAAATTGTAGATGATTTAGATATTAGTGTACGTAAACAACGTATTCTGCCTTATATGATTTTTTTATTTTTTTATTTAATGAGCTTCATGATGTTTAAACCAAAAGAAGTCTCTTCTATTATTTTCTTGGAAGACGGACTTATAGCTACCATTCTTCTTGGGGCTACCCTTTCTATTGGTATAGCTTTTTTTCTTAATAATTTTTTAAAAGTAAGCATTCATGCATGTGCTACGGCCAATTTATTTGCATTTTGCAGCTTATTAGCAAAATTTACTAATAAAAGTATGTTTTCTACAATTCTATTAACTTTTTTAATTATGGGGTTTGTGGGCGCAAGTAGAATAAAACTAGAAGCCCATACAAAAAATGAAGTGTATGTAGGAATTATTACAGGAATTATTGGTCAAACAATAGCCTTTATTTTCTATTTTAATTTATGAAATCTATACTGCCCTCAGGATAGAAAAGATAGTATTTTGAATTTTTGGAAGCGGCCATGCCAAAACCATTTTCAATTGAATAATCATGTAAAGACTGGATACTTCCATCTTTTTTCAAAATCATTATTCCGTCATTATTAGAATAAGTAGTCAAATCTATTTTTTGCTGAAAAATCAAATAATTTGGGTCATATCCATCTTTTATTTTGTATGAATGCTCAAATGAATCTACACTACTTTTGGATTTTAATAACCTTCTATTTATAATTGCATTGGATAAATAATTAAGAATTCTATCCTCTGATGTTTGTAGATTTTTTAATAAATGCCAAACATCTGAATCCGAAATTTTAATAAATGCATCAATTATTACTTCGTTCAAAGCCAATTTTTGATTATTTTTTAAGAAAAAATCAAGAGAGTTGTGAGTAATTATAAACTTATTTTCTATTTTCAAATCTTCAATTCTCCTAAATAATTGCACCAACATTTGTTCTACTGACAAAACTGTTTTATGAATATAAACTTGCCAATACATGATTTTACGAGCAATTAGATAGCTTTCTATTGAAAGAGCTCCTTTTTCCTCTACTACTAATTGATTGTCTTTCACATACAACATTTTCAAAATCCTATCTACATTAATTTTACCTTCTTTTACACCCGTAAAAAAACTATCTCTCGATAAGTAATCCATTCTATCTACATCTAATTGACTAGAAATCAATTGAAAAAAGAATTTTCGATGATATCGATTCTGAAACATTTCAATAGCTAATGTCATGCGACCATTAAATGATATATTTAATTGTTTCATGAGATACAATGAAATTTCTTCATGAGAAATTCCTTTCAAAATACTGTGTTCCAGTGTATGTGAAAAGGGTCCATGTCCAATATCATGCAACAAAATAGCAATACAAGCCGCTTCTTCTTCTTGTTCTGATATTTGAATACCTTTTTCTCTTAAATTTTTGATAGCTTCTTGCATTAAATGAAACGCACCTAAAGCATGATGAAATCGAGTATGATTAGCACCCGGATATACATAGTTGGTTAAACCCAATTGAACAATATTTCTTAAACGCTGAAAAAAAGGGTGATTTATTAGTTCTAAAATAATGTCAAACTTCGTATGAATAAACCCATGAACAGGGTCATTAATTATCTTATTCATTATTGAAATGATTAACCCGGTATTCTACTAATATAGCTTTCCATTTGCTTAATTTGATCTATCAATTCTTTAGCTTTTGGCTTAGCTTCTTTAGCTTTTTTAAAATGCATTTTGGCTGTTCTATTATCTTTTCGTTGGATAAAAATACTACAAAGCATCATGTGAGCTCCTGCCAAACTATCTGCATCAGGCAATCCTTTGCTTATAGCTTCTCTAAGTTTCAAAATAGCTGTCTTATTATCACTTCGTTGAAAAGCAATACTACCATGCTGAAAAATAGCCATTGAATCCATATCTTTCATGGGCATTCCAAGATTTGTAGACATTTTTATCATTTCTTCTGCTTTTGCAAAATCTTTTTGCCCCATAGCCATATTACTTTGAATCATATAATATACCGAACGAACAGGTTTTATTAAAAGCCCTGGATATTTTACACTATCGATCGCTTTTTGAGCCTTGGCTATATCGCCAGATTCTACACTCTTTTGAATTAGACGTATAGGCCCCAATAAAAAATGAGCCAAAATCATAATAATGCCTAACGCAAGAATTATCCATGCAAATGTCCAATTATCAGACAAACCCCATACTACACCGCCTGTAATTAATCCTAAACTAATCCATACTCTATTAAAAACATAAAATTCTAAAAATTTCCCCATTGACTTTCTTACTTTATTTAAATTTAAGGTGCAAAGTTAATAAAAATAACCACAATAGATTTTATTAAAAAATTAATACAAACTACTTATTTTTTTTCAGTTTGTCTTTAAATACTTTTTCAAATTTTTCAACTTTGGGTCTTACTACTGCCGCGCAATATGGTTGATTAGGATTATTTTTAAAATAACCTTGATGATATTCCTCCGCTTTATAAAATTTGGTAAAAGACTCTAAAGTGGTAACAATAGGAGCAGAAAATGCTTCTGACTGATTTAGGGCATCGATAATAGACTTAGCAGCCATTTTTTCTTGATCATTTTTATAAAAAATGGCACTTCTATATTGTGTGCCAATATCTCCTCCTTGTCTATTTAATTGAGTAGGATCATGAACCGTAAAGAATACTTTTAAAATTTCTTCAAGGCTTATTTTTGAAGGATTATACTTAATATGAACCACTTCAGCATGATTTGTATTCCCTTCACAGACTTCTTTGTATGTTGGGTTATCGGTATTTCCGCCTGCATATCCACTCTCTACTCTTTCTACTCCTTCTAAGCTATTATATACTGCCTCTATACACCAAAAACAGCCTCCTGCTAATGTTATAGTCTCTAAATTATTCAATTTTTCTTCTTTCTCAAAACTCAAGGATAAAGAATTGACACAATATCTGAGTCCTGTTTCTGTTGGGCCATCATTAAAAACGTGCCCTAAATGGCCTCCACACTTACCACATGTAATTTCGGTGCGTACCATACCATGACTCACATCCTGTGTTTCTACGATTGTTCCCTTTGTTATTTCTTTGTCAAAACTAGGCCACCCACAATGACTTTCAAACTTACTATCACTTTTAAACAATCTATTTCCACAACCTCTACACGTATAGTACCCTTTTTCTTGATGTAATAAAAACTTACCTGTAAAAGGTCTTTCTGTACCTTTTTCTCGGAGAACATAATATTCCTCTGAACTTAGAATTTTTTTCCACTCTTCATCTGTTTTTTCTATAGAATTCATACTATTTTTTGTTTCGATTAAAATCTTTTGATTGCATGCAAATATAGCTAATAAAGATATTATAAATAATGTGCATACTTGTAATTTTTTCATTTCAACTACGATTTAGTGTCACAAAAGTAATGTCTATATTCATAACATTCAAAAAAATGTATCAATGTATGGCTTTAATAAAGGTAAATTAAGAATCCGATATATAAAAAAAGGCCTCTAAGATAAACTTAGAGGCCTTTAAGATGTACCCGCGACTGGAATCGAACCAGCACTCCCGAAGAAACCAGATTTTGAGTCTAGCGCGTCTACCAATTCCGCCACACGGGCAATTATTTCTTTTCGAAATTGGAGTGCAAATATAGAAAGTATTTTTTAATTGTAGCTATTTTTTTAATATATTTACCAAAATAGAATAGTATCTAATCTCTATAAATTTATTTAATTTTATTATTTTTAGTTTCCAAAATCCACATTTAAAATAATTCCTAAAATTTATAGATTTATACAAATAATTATTTATTTATAGTTATTATTGCAAAAAAAATTACTAGTTTTTTGATGAATTATAGATTTATCCCAGACAATTTTACAGACTACAAAAACATTAGTATTGAAAATATTCATACAATCGAAGAACGTGCAAATTTTCTTTTCAATTTAATGTCAAACAAAAATTGGGATAAATACCCTAATCAAAACGACTTGTTTCTGTACTTTAAAAATAGGCATTTGGGCAATAGATTAGAATATTCAATAAAAAGCTCTGTATCTATTCTTTTAATTGGGATAAACGAAACTAATAAAAAACAAATAACCGATCTAAAAATCCTAGATTATGGGGCTGGATTCAGTACCGTTTTCATTCTCTCAAGTTTATTGAATATAAATACATACGTAAATGATTTATTTGAATCATTTGAAAATAATATTATTGAACTCTATGATTTTTTAGAAATAGTGCCAAAGCCAGAATACATTTGTGGTGAAGCAAAAGATATTGTTCAATATTTTGCTTCGAATAAAAAGACGTTAGATTTGATACTTTCTCGAAATGTAATTGAACATATTTATGACTATAAAGCGCATTTGCAAGATGTGAAAAATATTACATTTGAAGAGAAATTGGTTATTTTAGACTCTACAACTGCTAACTATGCAAATCCACTCGTATTTTTACAACATAAAATCATACATTTTCAGAACAGAGCCATTGTTGATAATTTAAAAAAATCCTATATAAGAGACTATTTACCTTCAATTGAGGAATCTCAATTAAATTTCTTAGTAAAAAAATTAAGAAATATTGCTAAAGATGATTTAAGAAAACAACTTGACTTATATCAAGCAACAGGTAAAATCTCTCATAAAATAGAATTTGGAGATACAAACATTTGTGAACCTAAATATGGCTGCTGGACAGAACGAATCGAGCCTTTTTCATTTTATAAAAAAATATTCAATGATTTAAACATAGAATTTAAATATAATTCGGGGGATTGGATTACAAATTACACATTTATAGGATTTAATTTATTATTTCATTTTATCAATACAATAACAAATTTATTACCAAGTAGATTTAAAATTATGACCGGATCTACTCTTATCTTAATAGGTATCATTCATAAATCAAAAAAATAAAAAATATGTTTTCAAAAGTTAAAGTTTATTTACCTTATATTATTGGATTAATTATTTTTTCATGTATATTTTTCTACCCCGAACTTCAAGGGAAAAAGCTGGGAACACATGACTCGGTATCTTGGTATGGAGCTGCAAAAGAATTGCTAATTTATCAAGAAAAAGGCGAAGATATCAAATGGACCAATCGTGTATTTTCAGGAATGCCGTTATATTCTATTGGTGGAAATTATTATGGTAATTTCTTGATGAATGTATATTATAAATCTTTAGAAGTTTTTCCAGCACAAATTATCAACTTATTCATAGTCTTAGCATCTTTATTTTTCTCATTGTTGTTATTGGGAATTGAAAAAAGAAATGCACTATTCTTATCGCTCGCCTTTGGAGTTAATACTTGGATCGTAGATTCTCTTTTGGCATCACATAGTACAAAAATTATCGCATTAGCTTTGTTAGCACTTGTATTTTCAGGACTCATTAGTTTTATCAGAAATAAAGACAACAAAGGATGGATTGCATTAACATTAGGTTTATTAATGGCTATTGGATTCAATCACGTTCAAATAGTATATTATGGGGCTATCGCATCTGCAATCATGGGAGTTTCTTTATTCTTTTTTGCATTAAAAGAAAAAACACTTCCTGATTTTCTTAAACGAATTTCAATTATACTAATAGGAGTCTGTATTGCCGTTCTTGGCAATTTTTCTACCTTATGGGTATTAAAAGACTATAGCAAAGATACCATGCGTGGTGGTAAAACAGAATTGATAAAAAATGAAGCAAATTCTACCTCAAAAGATGGTGGATTGGATATAAATTATGCTTTTAATTGGAGCTATACGGCTAAGGAACTCTTTAATTTTATAGTACCTGATGCAATGGGAGGGTCTAGCAACTATAAAGTTAATCCTTCAAAATCTAAATTAGCTCAAGCTATTAGTCGTGAACAAGTACCCATGTACTGGGGCGATCAACCCTTTACAGGAGCGCCAAACTATATTGGAGCAGTATTATTTTTCTTAGCTATATTTTCATTTTTATATTGGAACAATAGACTTAAGTATGTTTTTGGGGTTATATTTTTGATTTTTGGCATTATGGGATTAGGGAAAAATTTCCTGGAAATTAATGAAATATTATTCAATCATTTACCTTTTTACAATAAGTTTAGAACACCTACAATGGCGTTTTCAATGATAAATATTGGAGTTATTATCATGGTGGGTATGGCTTTTCAAAATTTCTTAAACAACAATGAAGATTGGGATAATAAATTAAAAGCGCTTAAAAAGACGGGGTATACATTAATTGGAATTATTATTTTAGGCTTTTTAGTTATTTCCAATGCAGGATACACCTCTTTGCAAGACAATCAAATGTTCCAAGGAAGTAAGGAAATGTTGGATTTAGCCATTGAAGATAGACAAAGTTTTTTCAAAGCCGATTTATTCCGTACACTTATTCTTTTTCTTATTACAGGTGGTTTATTTTATTTTTATATTAAAAAATCCATTGATAAAAATAAATTTAGTCTAGCTATTGGAGCTTTATTATTTATAGAATTGTGGAATGTTTCCAATAGATATTATGACAAAGACAATTTTCAAAAAATTGATAAAATAGAAAACTTAGTTCCTAATGAAAGTTTTAATCAATATTTACAAGGAGACACATCATATTACAGAATAATAAATACAACTACAAATGTATTCAACGACAATACGGATGGGTATAGATATAGTAATATTGGGGGTTATAGTCCTGCAAAATTATATAGATATCAAGACCTTATTGACGTTCATTTATCTAAAATGAATATGGCTGTTTTGAATATGTTGAATACAAAATATTTCATAGTAGAATCCAATGGTCAAAAACTTCCTCAAACAAATCCTGATGCGTGTGGAAATGCATGGTTTGTGAATGAAGTGAAATTTGCAAAAAATGCAAATGAAGAAATTGATTCCATAGGAACCTTTAATCCCAAAACAACTGCATGGGTAGATATTCGATACAAAAATGAATCAAAATATGACGGAAATATAGATCCTAACGGTTCTATTCTTCTCACAAAATACCATCCAGAGAATATGGAATATCAGTCAAATAGTTCATCAGGAGGATTTGCGGTATTCTCTGAAATTTGGTATAGAGGAAATGAAGATTGGAATATTTATATAGATGGGAAAAAAGAAACAATGATTCGTACCAATTACCTTTTAAGAGGAGTTTATATTCCTGCGGGCAAACATAAAATTGAGATGAAATTCACGGCAGAGAAACTCGATTTTTATAAAAAAATGAGTCAGTTTGCTACATTAATATTATGCATATTGGTTTGTACGATCCTCTTCAAAGAATATAAAACCAAAGGCAATTAATGAAAAAAAAAGTTTTAATCATCACGTATTATTGGCCTCCAAGTGGAGGGGCTGGAGTACAGCGCTGGTTAAAATTTACAAAATATCTTTGTGAATTAGGACTTGAACCTCATGTAGTCATTCCCTCCAATCCCAATTATCCTGTAATAGATACTTCTTTTGAGAAAGATATAGAAAATTTAGATATAAAAATTATCAAAATCCCCATTTGGGAACCTTATAATATTTATAGAAAATTTATGGGTTTTTCAGAAGATTATAAAATAAATCATACCTTTTCTGCTGGTGATAAAAGCAATAATTGGAAATCAAAATTAGCCCTATGGTTCAAAAGTAATGTTTTTATTCCTGATCCTCGTATTTTTTGGACGTTGAATACACATAGTATCATAGAAAAATATATAAAAGTACAACAAATAGATACAATTATTACTACAAGTCCTCCACATTCTGTTCAGTTAATTGGCTATAAATTAAAACGTAAAATGAAAAATTTGAAATGGATAGCCGATTTGAGAGATCCATGGACAACTATTTATTTTTCAAATACACTTCATCAGAGTTTTATTTCTAAAAAAATAAATACTTGGCTAGAGAAAAAAGTACTGCAAAAAGCAGATCATGTTATCACCGTTAGCGAAGCGCTGTCTGAAGAATTTTCTATATTATCAAATAGAAAAATACATTGCATAACCAATGGATATGACGCTGACGATATCCAGTCCAATACAGAATTCGACTACAGTTCATTTTCTATGTCTTATATTGGAACTCTATTTAAATCATATAATATGCCTAATTTTTGGGAAGTTATTTCCGAAATTTGTAGCGAAAATATGCAATTCAAAAAAGACTTAAAAATAACTATAGCGGGAAGTATAGATTCTAGTATAATCGAAAAATTCAACGAACTCAATATTTCTGACAACATTAATTATCTAGGATATGTAAATCATAATAAAATTAATGAAATTATCCAAAAAACGCAAATCTTACTTTTGACAACGCCCGAAAACAATAATAAA
>JBIPMU010000286.1:0-11390 GCA_044377205.1 Chitinophagales bacterium
CTTGTAACGTCTGAATTTGAAATGATTTTTGGTACCCCACTAAGGATTCTGATTTGAATAGTTTTGATAGAAAATCCAATAAAATTAAGTGCCGTAATTTCATAATCTTTGAGTGCAGTATCCACATTTAATGGTGTTCCACTAATAACTCCTGTAGAAGTATTAAAAACCAATCCCGCAGGCAAAGAAGGAGATATACTGTAAGAAGTAGCTACTCCACCTTCATTTGTTGGCGTCAAAGGTGTAATAGCATAACAGGTATAAAATGTATCAGGTGTTGTATATTGGAGATTTGTTGGTTTTTCATCATTTATCAAAATTTGAAATGTATCTTTCAAGCTTCCTACATTATTTGTAGCTGTAACTATATATGATACCAAAGTAGGATTTGCTGCTAATGGTGTTCCATAAATTATTCCTTTTAAAGTATCTAAAATCAATCCCGCAGGAAGAGAAGGGCTTATACTGTATTTTGTAACTGCTCCCCCAGATACTGATGGCCTAATTGTATCACAAGAAATCCCTTTTGCCAAAATATTAGGTGTAGGATATTGTAAAGAAGCTATTCCTTGATCATTTACAGTAATCACTACATTACAACTAATACTTCCCCCTGTATTTGTAGCCGTAACCACATAAGTAGTTTGAGCTTTAGCAGCACTTGGCGTTCCTGAAATTTCTCCAGTAATGGAGTCTAAAATTAAACCCGAAGGCAAGCTAGGAGAAACCGTAAATTTATCTACAATTCCAGTATACGTTGGGAATAACGTAGTAATTGTAGTACCTACAGTATATACATTTGGCGTAGTGTATGCTATGGCCGTAGGAGCAGGATCTACTATTTTCATTAAAAATGAAACCGTATCTTTGCCCCCTGAATTGGAATCTATAACATAGTATCTAGTATTAACTGAAGTAGCTGAAGGCGTTCCAGATATTACCCCTGTGGTTGTAGAAAATGATAACCCTCTTGGCAATGTTTGGAACATACGATAGGTAGTCAATTCGGCTGGTCTTAATACGGGAATAATAGACGAAATCGTAGCTCCTCTAGTAAATGTATATTGATTGTTATAAGAAATTGTAGGAGAAACAAATAATGAATCAAAAACCGCACCATCATTATAATTTGCAGAAGCATTTTGAATAGCAACTATATGACATTGACCCGATCCTGTTATGAAGACGCTATCTCCTTTTACATATGCAATAGATGGATTGGTGCTTACATAATAAAAGTTTCCGTTGCTGTTTGAATTAGGTTGATTCAATTTGAAAGCGCTATCTGTTACTTTCTTTCTATAATTTGGCAAGGTTCCTATTATTGGATTCGTTTTATTTGGATCTGAAACTACAAGAACTGTAGAAACAGAACCTGCATTATAAGTACCTGCCAAATTCCCTATGGACATTATGGATACTCCAGGAGTAATTAAGAAAACCGTGCCACTTGACATAGAAGCTACTTTAGTATTACTATTGTAATAAGATATTGTCCCATTTGAATTATTACTTAGTCCAATTGTATAATTAAATGACTGATCCCCCAATGTTTTATTTATCAATGGGTTCAATCTATAAGATATATTATACAAACTTAAAGAACTTACTGTCATTATTGCTTTTACAGAATCTGCATTAAATACTCCACTAGTATCTTGATTTAATGTAAATATAGATAGCCCATTAGCTATTGGAGTAGCTGTATTTCCAGAAATAGTTGAAGATGCCGTGTTAGAAGATTTATATGTAAATACACCATTTGAACTTCTAGTTGAATACAAATCAAAAACACCTGACGCTAAGTATTTATTTATGTTTGGAAAGAAAAAGAATGGAGATGTTTTAACAATCAAGTTGGATGAAACAGAAGCTGATCCATAATCAGAAGTCTCTGCTTGAGTAGCAGTAATAGAAGATATTCCTGTGTTTTTCAAAGTAATTCTAGCACCAGAAATACTTGCTATTGAAGTATCCCCGAGACTAAATGAAAAGATTCCGGGGCTATTACTACTTGGGATCCCCACAGTAAAAGGTAAGTCTGAAATGTTTTTTATTATGTTATTAAATCCTGACAACGATGGAATAGGCTTATTAGCTCCCATAATATAAGCAGAATATATTGCATCGTATGTACTAGGAACCGTACCATCTAGAGTTGAATTTCCAGTTCCTCCTGCTATTGTTATAGTATCATTATTCCCATTATAGAAATATATTCTAAATATTATAGTATCTGCAGGCTGTGTTAATGTAGCGGTCAAATCTTCTGAGGTAAGAGTATTGTTTCCATTATTATTCTGAATAAATTCGCCTAATGAAGAGGCATAATTATCTATGTTCCATCTCAATTGTAGTTTGGATGAAGTAGCTTTTAATCCGGGCAATACAAAACGATCAAATTTTACATTTTTGTTTGTTGTAATAGAATATGTAAGGTACGGTGCCGAATTTATATCTAAAGTAACGCTATTATTTGAGTTTATCCATTTATTTGATGCATCACTTACGGCAGTCAATCCGGTTTGATTATTCTCGGATGCTGTCACTATGTCGCTTTTTACAAATGAAGCGGCATATGGATATGTTTGAGTACTTGTATTTGTAGGATTCCACGCTGCTAAAACACTTAGAGAGTCGTATGGAATACCAAAAGTAAACCCAGCCAAACTATCTACACCACCAGGTGTAGTTACTTTTACAAAACCTGAAGTTCCTGTTCTAAGAGTTGCATTGATTTGATTATTACTTACTACGGTATAACTCAATACTGCAGTTCCTCCAAAAGAAACCGCCGTTGCATTATTGAAGTTATTTCCATAAATGGATACTACCTTACCTTGATTCGTTTTGGTAGGAGTAAAATGCGTAATTTTTGGTGGTTGGAAGTATGTAAATGTGGATAAGCTAGAAGAGCCTCCCAAGGTAGTTAATGAAACAGCACCCGTAGAACCCGTTCCTAAAGTAGCTATAATTCTTGTAGGCATAAAATATCCTTGAACCCAATTACTTTTTGATCCTGTAAGTGAAAAATTTAATAAATTTCCATTTTTAGTAGGTATTTTTTGATCGATCAATATATTTGATGTCAAATTATTAAAAGTATAATAAGCTATCAAATTAGTATTTGTATTAGATACTTCGGTTTTCATATTTGCTTGTGTCGTTGCTTGACTATTAGCTATATTCCATAGTCTAACTTCATCAATAGTTCCATTAAAAAATAGATTATTTAATCTATCGGCTCCAAGAACCAATGAATCATTATTAGCCACCGTAGTTATTGCCGTTCCTGTCATTGGCACTACTACTCCATTTATATATAGTGTTCTAGTAGTATTTGATTTTACTGCGGCTATATGATACCAAGTTCCTTTTTGAAGAATTCCATTTGCTGTAGTCATTCCATCAAAATATATTCCATTAAATGGAGATGTTGTGGAAAGTTTTAAAACATAACCATTGGAAGAAGCTGAATTAAATTTAGAAATAATCCCAGCTCCATTCGTGAATGAATCAACCTTAATCCAACATTCTAATGTATAGTTTGTAGTTAAATCAATAACACTTGTATCTTTTATGGCCACATAATCATTAATACCATCAAAATTTAAAGCACCACTATTTGTATAAAACGAAGTAGCAGGAGTCCCTCCATAAGATACAGCTGTCGGATTGCTTAAATTGGTGCCGAAGATAGTATCTACAGTGCCATTTCCTCCAAAAACTGGAGAAAAAGAAGTAATAGTAGGCGCAGGATTTGATAGCATAAACATCGTATTGTTTAGGGTACCTTTATATCCAGAATAAGTTATAGTACTATCTGTAGATGAAATAGATGCTGCCGTCTGTTGTACCCATCCGGTTCCTGCCACATAGGCGAACAAAACTGGATATGATACAGTTCCTACAACCTGATTTGGCAACCATTTGAAGGTTAAATCTACCCCATAAGAACTTAAAGGAGCCGTATTCGTATTCTTCTTCAAAATAGTCCAAGTTCTATTGACCACATTATTCATAGCTGTCCCAGAAGATCCATTCGTAAACACGGCATCTGAGACTCTTACAGAAAATGTATCCTTAGATCCTGTATTATTTATGATAATTACAGGATTATATGAAGTGTTTCCCACAGGCATCGTTTTGGTACCCGCGTTCAATATCTCAGTTCTATATACACCTGTTCCATTGGTTCTAATGTATGCTGAATTTGTAAAATCAACAACAGTATCTATAAAAGCGTCAAAATTCCCGACAGTAAGAATGTTTTTATTGAGTCTTAAGGTTCCATTATTTGTCCAGGCAGTTCCATTAGAATAGGATTGGTTAGTAGCGTTTGCTAAAATAAAAACTTTCCCGTTCCCAAAATCAGATGGCGCCACACCCCCTGTACCAGTAATACCTGTATTCCATGAAGATAATGTTTGTAACGCACTAGATCCTGCATTTGAAGAATAATACAATAGAGTAAATGAATCTACTTTTAAAGTAGTACTAATTGAACAACTAAAGCTAGTGACATCCAATTTATAAAATCCAAATTTTGAATTGAAGAAACTATCATTATTGTATGTGCTGGTTGTAACTCCTGAGATATAAGTATTGTTAGTTTCATTAGAATATATCCCTCCAATAGTTTTGGCGTTTTTCCACTGAAAAGTATATCCTCCCCCTGGGGTTGTTACATCCACAGGGATATTTAATCGAGATCCTCTAGATACGGTCATATTAGGAGGCAAGGTTCTGATATATGGAGCATTGTTTAGATCCAAAGGGAATACTTGAAACTCTGCTAATCCACCACTTCCATATTGTTGTGCCCTTACATATCTTGCACTTACAGGATTAAAACTTACTGAAACACCATTAAATTGTCCACAAGGAGGATATTGACATTGATCATTTCCTATTCCTTGAACACAATTATATACCGTTGTCCAATTTACTTGATCATTACTAACTAATATATCAACGCATGTCATTGGATTTACAACTTGTGTAGAACATGCACAGTTCGAGGAATATGGTTGAATTTCAACAAATGGACCAAAGAAAGCTTTATTTATAATTTTACTTGATCCTAAATCCAGAGTAGTAAAAGCTATTCCATTGGCATCCGTATTTAAAAACATCCCTGTACTGTTATTTCCATCGGATAGTGTTCCATTTCCAGAAGAGTATGAATATACCTGTGATCCAAACCATGGACCATTTGTACAGTTAGGATCCGATTGATATATACAACTTGAATATCTCGTCCAATTTGTATTTATCCCCGAATTTGACGCATTTGTTGCTGCTAGAGCCGCCGTATTATTACACGTACCAAATAAATCAGCCACTCTATATGTAGCCACATTGCTAATGAAATCACAACCCGAACCTTGCGTTAATTTCAATCTATATTGATAGCCATGCATATTGGGAATTGCAGAACTGATAGTAAGGGTACTCGATGTTCCTGTTGTTCCAGAAAAACCAGAATAGGTTACTCCTGGATCAAGATTGGAAGTAATATCTACCCAATTGGATCCATCCGTACTTCTCTGCCATATATAACTCGTAAAATTAGAAATAGTAGAGGCTACAATGGTATTGTTTGTTGAATTGGTCAAAGCATTGGTATTGAGGATAATACTACAATTTGGGCCATTATATTTTATGGTATCTGGGGTTCTTGTAGAAGAAGCACAACCAAATGAATTTATAGATCTTACAAAGTAAGTTGTATTTGAAGAAAGAACAGGAGTAGTATAAGTAGTATTGGATCCCAAAAGAGTTCCTCCGGTAGACGCACTATACCATTCTACAAATCCTCCTGAAGGAGGAGTAGCTGAAAGTGTTGCAGACCCCGTACCACATAATGTTGCATTAAAATTCGATGGTGCTGCTGGCAATTCTTCCATAGTAGCCGTAACACCTACTCTAGGGCTCGTACAAGTAACCCCACTGGTAACAGAAGCAGATACAAATCTTCTTGTGTTAGCACTTATTGCTACAACCGTAAAACTTGCTCCTGATCCAGAGGAAGAAGTCGTTATTGAATCTGTAAACCAGTTTAATGTTCCGGCCGATGCAGTAGCTGAAAGCACTGCATTTGTAGCTCTACAAGCCGATACAGGTGTGGTCGTTAAAATCTGTGGCGTTGGAACTAAATTAGCTGATACAGCTATTCGAGTAGAAGTTCCATTACAGTTATTTCCTTCTACATAATAGGTCGTTGTAGCGGTAAGATTTGGTATATTATAAGTAAGCCCTGTATTTAAAATTGTCCCTCCCGAAGCGACATTGTACCATCTAAGTGTTCCTCTATTGGTAACCGTACCTGATAATGTTAATGGACCGGCATCACATCTAGATGCAGCGGTAGCAGAAACTACAGGCACCGTCGTAAATATAACTGCGGTTACTGCCGTTCTAGTAGTTGACGGACATCCATTACTAGTCAATGACCCCACATGATATGTAGTATTGGCCGATAAGCTTGGAGTTAAAAAAGTATCTCCAGTGGCCAATGGAGAACCTCCAGTAGAAGCTGCATACCAAGCCACGGTATTGCCAGTTGAAGGTACCGCTCTCAAAACAACGGCATTTGTTCCACACGCTGTATCGGGCCTTATGGATGTTGGAAGGGATGGGGATGAAGTTACCGTTACCATTATTGGATTTGAAAAGAAAAAACTTCCTGGCACTAATGAACTATTAACTCTTCTTCTAAAATAAGTAGTTGTAGTTAATGCGGAAGGATGTGTATACGTTTCTGAAGTTGCTCCACTTATGTTTGTGGGAGAAGTAAAATTGGCAGTAGTAGAGGATTGCCACTGATATTGTGGTGTTCCCGAAGACAACGTTGCTACAGAAAGAGATGTAAAAGGAGCAGGAATGGTGCCTGTACATATTGTTTGATTAGATCCAATGACCCCAGCCTCGCCTTGTCTATTTCTAAAAATAGACAATACTGTAACCGAACTAACATTGCTACTTAATGGACCTCCACTGGCAACAATATCAAGTTTATTGTCACCATCGATATCTGCTAATTCTACTTGATAATAGTATCCACTATTAACCAATCTCACAAAAGGAGCAAAATTGATAGTTCCAACGGATGAAATATTTTCAAAATATCCTATTCCTAAATTACCAGCACCATTACCTATAATAATATCAATTTTCCCATCACCATTCATGTCCCCCAATGCAATACTTGAAATTTGATTGTTCGAAAAATCGGTAGCAAAATTAGTTACCTCTGAAAGAGAAATATCAGAAGAATCAATCGTATTATTTTTAAATACTAATAAGTTTAAACTTGATGACGAACCAGCAACAACATCTAATTTTCCATCACCGTCAAGATCCGCAATTTTCACTGAATTAAAATTGCCTGAACCCGCAGTTTTGGCATCTATCTCTTTAAAATTAAATCCCCTGATTACAGGAGCTCCTTTTTTTGTTGTATTTTGCAAAATATTTAATAATCCGTTGCCTCCAATTACAAGATCTACCATGCCGTCATTATTTAGATCTCCTGAAGCTCCGGTTTGTCCCCCATTTGCCAAAAATTGATTTGTTGAGTTGGTATTAGAGGTATTTCCCGTTATGGCTTTAAAGGTATCTAAATTCGTATTATTAAACGAAAAAGTAAGCCCAGTAGAATTATCTGTACCCAATATATCCGTTCGTCCATCATTATTAATATCGATAGGTAAGAAAGAGTTGCCAATTCTACAATGATTTGACGAAGATAACAAAGAAGTGAAATTCTTAAAACTGGCAGTACCTGAAGTCGAATTGTTTATATTAACAAATCCATTTTGTAATGCGGTGCCATTTGTAGCTGCTATATCTATTAATCCATCATTATTATAGTCAAAAGCATTCAAAACTGTAGCCGTTGTAATTGTAGGAGAAACTCCGGTAACGTTAGAAGAAGCCAAGCTACTTCCATTGATAACTCCAGCGGTTGCTGTATTTCTCCATACCTGAGGCACCCCACTGGTAGACATTGTAACAATATCTATTTTATTATCCCCATCTATATCTGCACTTATAAACTTTTGATTGATAGATACTGGCTGCGTTACTGTATTAAAAGTTTGTATAGAATCAAATGATGCTTTGGCATAAGCCGCATAATTAATATTATTTAAGCTTGAATTCGTCGTAATAAAATCTTTTTGAGAAGTTGCATTCAGCTTTAATGTTTTATTTATTACTGTAAATTCTCCAACTGAAGAATGAGGTGGAACGGTAACTGTAATACTTGAAGATGAAGCTGCTGTAATATTGCACTTCATTCCTCCTAAATAGACAATATTATCAGAAGCAGTCGCTCCAAAATTTTGCCCAAGAATAGTCACTGAAGATCCTACAGCCCCAGAACTGGGAGAAAAGGATGTAACAATTGGCCTTCCTATATAAGAAATAGATACTTCATCAATTCCAATAGCTCCTCCTGTGGTTCCGCTATTTGAATATATAGGTGTAGCACATGTAAGCTGACAACGAATATTTCCTGAAGAATAATTTGCAGGAAAAAATACATTAACCGTATTCGTTCCTTGACCACCCGAAATAGAAGCGCCTCCTGTAACGGACCAATTGTATCCAAAGTTACTTCCGCCAAAAGTTAATGCTGAATATGACATAGTAGTTCCAGGTGTAACTGAGAAATT
Organism: Chitinophagales bacterium; assembly: GCA_044377205.1. GTDB lineage: Bacteria > Bacteroidota > Bacteroidia > Chitinophagales > JADJOU01 > CHPMRC01. The sequence continues at coordinate 8,682 of JBIPMU010000286.1, forward strand.
TCCTGTTAATCTACCACTATCTGGAAACACACATATTGGAGATGTTTGTACTTTACAAGTTTGACATAATGCTCCCCATTCAAATAATATTCGATATGTTGCACCTGGGATCAATGTTTCGCTTGTAAAGGTTATAGGCCTATCTGAAGACAATGGGCTTGTATTGTTATATGTAACCCAATTTGATGCATTATTTAGTACAGTTGCAAATTCAGCTCCCACTAAATAATTAGATCCATCTGTAGGAAGCGAAGGAAATGAGTTTGCCAATGCAAACATACATCTTGGCGCAGGTGCATCAATTCCTGGGTTTTTATATTTAAATGAAATCGTGATCGAGTTAGCATTATTAGGAACCACAACGTCTTTATAGATATAAATTCTACTATTTGAAGTTTGAGGATTGGTGATGGCATTTGCACTATTATTATTTGAGATATATGCGCCATTTGATCCCGCTGATTTTGTTGCGGAACCTACAATCCATTTATTTACATTGGTCGTATTGAGAATTGTCCATCCATGACTTCCTTCAAAACCACCATCTGCAGCAGGATCAATAATTAATGTTTGTGAAATCATTTTTGTAGTACATCCGAAAATTACAGCTACAAAAAAACTTGTTTTAGATAAAATTTTTAACATATTTTGAGATTAATCGTTCTTAAAAACGGAACGCAAAAGTATGCTAAAAATATTTAAAATATGTTAATTTAAAGCGAATTTTGACTTAAATTTGCTGAAAGATACGGTATCTTTGCATTTCAAATTATTGCTTAATAAGCTTAAATTGCTCCATTGATCCCTTTTTATCTAGCTCAATAATATAAATTCCTGAATTTAGGTCTTTCAGAGATAAATAGGATTGGCTAGAAATCAGACGTTCTTCTTTTAGAATCTCTCCATGTAATGTTATGATTCTAAGCGTTGTATTTTCTTCCCAAGGTGTCGATACCGTTATATAATCCTTTGCAGGGTTTGGATAAATCTCTGTTTTAGAAGTATTGGTTTTACAATCTGCAAAAACAATTTGAGACCAATTCTCAACACCATTAAAATCTATGTCTTTCAAACGATAGTAATTAGACTGTTTTTCTATATCATCATAGCTATATGACGTTTCTGTGGCTTTTGTACCTTGTCCTTTTACCGTGTAGATTTTTGTCCACGTATTGGCGTCAAGACTTTTATATAATTCAAATATGTCATTATCTTTTTCTGATGCAGTCGTCCAAGTTACCTGTGTATAGTCGTTTTTACAATCCGTATTAAATATTTTTAACTCCACAGGAAGTGCTACAGAAGTAGACCCTCCAATAGCAAAGGGAGAAAACGTTCCTTTATAGCCCGTATAGGTAAGGGTAGTGCCCGATACAGATGTAGTGCCCATGGTTGGGATTTCCCAGCCAGATCCATTATGATGATTTAATGTAGGATTGGCTAATGTTCCCACTACTTCATTCGCATTCCACGTAAAGCTGAGATCCACTCCCGAACCTGCATTAGCTGAGGCTGTGTTTTTGTTGATGTCCCACGTGCGTTTTACATGGGAGTTATTTATAGCACCTGAAGTTGTGCCATTTAAAAAAGAGGTATCTAGTATTCTGACAGAAAATGAATCTGATATTCCTGTTTTATTTGTTATTGTTATGGGGTTATAAGAAGAAATTCCTACTGGGAATATAAATGATGTATTATTGGTTAATTGTTTTTTTACTTTTCCCGTTCCTGTAGTTTTAATATATCTATTCGAATTAAAGTTTCTTATATGATTAACTATTAAATTATTGTTTCCAAGCTCTATTTGTCTATTTGAAGAACCAAAGTCAATGGAATCAACAACCATGTTTGATGTTAAAATCAAATTGTTTGAAGCGTTACTATTGAATCGTATCTTCTTTATGACACTAGGCCTAGTATTTAATTTCCAATTAGAGCCTGTAGTAAAATCATTGCTTTGATTTCCAGTCCATTCTGTTTCATGAATAGTTACAGTAACCGTATCTTTACATCCTGCATTGGTAGTATATACAACCTTTCCTATACCTGGATAAATACCTGTGATCAATCCCGTATTGCTTGTAGTTAACAACGACGTATTGAGTGATACCCATGGTGTAGATGCCGCTGCAGCATCTGTACAAGCTAGCTGAGTGGTATTATCCTCATACACATCTAATGTCCCGGTAACTACTGGGTTTTGCAAGGATATAATATTACTATTGGCTGATGCCGCGCATGTACCAGATACAGTAGCATAATAAAATTTAGTGCTCGATTCATTTGCATCGGTATTAAATTCCTGAGACGTAGCGCCTGGTATAAGTGTAGCTCCTATAGTTGAATTGGTCGTATTTCTATACCATTGGATACTTGAAGGCACTCTTCCAGTAGCGCCTACAATCATTCTTGCAGAATTACCATTCACACAGCCATAGTCACTCGATACTATAGTTGCATGATTCCCAGCTACAAAGTTTGAAGTAGTACCTGTTCTAGAAATTCCAGTAAAAGTTCCGTTTAGCGAATTTGCCGTTTTGTTCAAAACAGAAGTAATCCCTGTATTATTTCCTCCAGGTATTCCTTGATCAAAATCATAGTATGCTACCAACCCTGATTCTGAACCGGTAAGGGAATTATCCATATTGTCAATAATCTGTTGTTGCGTACGAGCCACGTTCCAAATTCTTAACTCATCTAATGATCCTT
>JBIPMU010000016.1:0-11356 GCA_044377205.1 Chitinophagales bacterium
AAGTATGTCTAAATTAATGCGTTATTTTGGGCCAGGATTTCTTGTAGCGGTTGGATACATGGACCCTGGAAATTGGGCTACGGACATTGCAGGTGGTAGCAAATTTGAATATCAGCTCCTTTTTGTTATATTAATTTCGAATATTTTTGCCATTTTTTTGCAGCATGCAGCCATTCGATTGGGAATAGCTACAGGGTTGGATTTGGCGGAGGCTTCAAAACGATATTATTCAAAACCAGTTAATTTCACATTGTGGATTTTGGCAGAAATTGGTATCATTGCAATGGATTTAGCCGAAGTGCTTGGAAGTGCTATTGCGCTTAAGCTCCTATTTGGGATTCCGCTGCAATGGGGTGTTTTGATTACTGCAATCGACATTTTATTCATTCTTTTTTTATTTGATAAATATTACAAATGGCTAGAATATTTTGTAGCAGGTTTGATAGCTATTATATTTGTGTGTTTTTCGGTAGAATTATTTTTGGCCAAACCTATTTTTTCAAAAATTTTAGAAGGATTTATACCCAATAGTTTGTTGATTTTGGATAGTAATATGCGCTGGATTGCTATTGGAATATTGGGAGCAACCGTAATGCCACATAATTTATACTTACATTCGTCACTTGTCAAAAAAAATCATGCAAAAGAAGACAAATCCAAATCTATTTTCTATAGCACGATTGATAGTACGTTGTCCTTGAGTATCGCATTTTTTATCAATGCGAGTATTTTGATATTGGCGGCGGCTACATTTTACAAAAATGGGATGCATCAAGTAGTGGACATAATAGATGCACATAAATTGCTGAATCCATTATTGGGCGTGGGATTTGCTAGCGTAATATTTGCTGTTGCCTTGCTGGCAAGTGGACAGAATGCAACTATTACGGGTACTATGGCTGGACAAATCGTAATGGAAGGCTTTGTAAATTTAAAAATCAAACCGTGGCTACGTAGATTGATAACACGAAGTTTAGCCATTATTCCTTCATGGGGTATTCTTCATTTTTTTGGGGAAGAAAACACAATGGACATGCTGGTTTTTAGTCAAGTGATACTGAGTTTGCAATTGGGGTTTGCGGTATTCCCTTTGGTATATTTTACCTCTAATAGAGTGATTATGGGAACTTTTGTCAATCCCAAATGGCTAAAAATATTGCTATATGCTATAGCTATACTTATTTTAATATTTAATTCATGTTTATTTTTATAAACCTTTGATATCAAAGGCATCGCGAAGTCCGTTTCCAAAAGCATTAAACGCAAAAACAGCCATAGAAATACACAACCCTGGGAAAATAGATAAATAAGATAAATCCGAACCAATAAACGCAAAATATTCACGCATCATACTTCCCCAAGAAGGCGTAGGAGGCTGAACTCCCAGTCCAAGATAGCTCAAACCCGATTCGAGCAATATAGCCGTAGCAAAATTTGAAGAGGTAATGACAATTAAGGTGGTGAATGTATTGGGGAAAATATGCTTAAAAATAATTCTAAAATCTGAAAAGCCAAGGGATTGTGTAGCTTCAACAAACGATTTTTGTTTAATTTGCATAAATTGACCTCTGATTAATCGAGCCGTATCTACCCACATTGTAAGTCCTACCGCCACAAAAACGATAAGATATTGATGTTTGCTTTCCGATGGAAAAGCCACGAGCAAAGCCATAGACAATAATACGGTAGGAATAGACCAAAAAACATTGATTATCCACATAATAGCCTTGTCTATTATTCCGCCGTAATAGCCCGAAAGCATTCCTAAAACTACGCCTATAATCAAGGAAATTATTACTGCTATAAAACCAACCGAAAGTGAAATTCTAGCACCTAATATTAAGCGACTATAGACATCTCTTCCTAGGCTATCGGTACCCAATAGAAATGTCCTGGTTTTGATTTTTGATGAAATAATATTTTGCAGGTTATCTTTATCTTTAATGTTCAGTTCATCTTTAGTTAAAATTTTGGATAAAGGGATAGACTTCCATACTTTAAAATTATTTTGATAGAAAAATATATCCTCGGATATATAAAAACTATCTACTATATTAATTGGACTTTCGACATTATCAGCCCCAAAAAAATAATCTGAAATTTTAAATGTACTCAAGGATTCTACTGGAATAATATTTATTGAATATCCAGGATTTTTGAGCTTACTGTCAATCCTTTGAATATTAGCATCTTTAAAGTTTTCAGGAATTAACATATATCCAAAAATACATATGAAGAAAAAAAATATAATAACAGCTAAACCAAATACAGCCAATCTATTTTTCTTAAATCGTCTATACTCTTTTGAAGAGAAAAATAATTGCATTTTAGATATCATTATTTTGAGCAAAAGCTGCTTTTTTTATTATTGATAATGCAATTTTACAAAAGAAAAATTAGTTTTAACAGATATTTTTAAAAATAAGTTGTAAATTATAAAAAATATACTAATTTTGACACTTTAATCAAATCTTAAAAGTCTTCAAAAGATATGAAGTACACATTAAGCATATTATTTGCATCGAGTTTCATGTTGTCTATTGCACAAAACCCATTAAAAACGGCTTTGAAAGGCAATACACAATCTGCTTTTTATAATAAAACACAATATCAACTAAAAAGCGAAAAGCGGGTGCCTCTTTATATTGCTGACTTAGTAGATAATAGACCTAATAATTGGAATAAGCAAATCAATGATTCCATTAAAGTAGAGCTTATACGTGACTTTTGGACATTTCCATACAAACATAATTTTAAAGAAAAAATTAATCAAGATTTTCAAAATTTTAAGTATACATTATTACCAACAAAAGCGGGTGCCTCTTATATTTTAAGTCCTTCCATAGAGGTTCATTACCCCAATTTTATTTATGATCCAAAAGGCTATAAAATTTACACCCGTATCAATATGAAGTTGGTGAAAGAAAATGCTACCCTCCTTGAAAAAGCTTATGACGATTTTTATTTTTTTACAAAAGGGGAAATCGATTGGCAAGATGCCTATTATACGGATTATTTAGAAGGTACTAATTATGCAATGTGGATAGGAATGCGAAGAGTTCTCGATAAATTTTATACTGATTTTGACGCAATAATAGAAGGGAAAGAGGTAAATCCTGGTAATTTGCCTTTGAAAGTTGATGCTATTGCCTCAAATATTGCAAAAGATGAATCCTTAAATAAACAACAAAAACCATATTCTTCGGTAAAAGAAGATGATAAATATAAACCAACAAAAATTGAAAGCACAACATCCGAATATGCTAGTAATACGATAAAAGTTGAGCCAAAAGTTGAAAAAGTAGTGGAAAAACCAAAAACAGTAATTGAAGAAAAACCAAAAACAGTAATTGAAGAAAAACCAAAAGAAGAATTTAAAAAACCCGAACCTCCTGTAGCTAATACCAAAGAACTCGATAATGCCATGGCAGTTCTAGGCGTAAAAACATCAACTCCTCCATTAGACGCTAAAACAGAAGCAGATAGAAAAGCTTCCATGGAAATGGCAATTAAAAAATCAAAAGAGGACGAGAAGAAAAAAATGATGGATAGTATTCAATCTATCAAAGAAAAAGAGGCGCAAATAGCAAGAGAGAAGACTGAAAAAGAAAAAAACATTACTGCAAATTTAACAAAAGCACAAAAGGAAAAATTAGATTCAATAAAAAATGCTAATTTATTGGCAATTAAAACTAAAGAAAATAAAAAACGTATAGAAGATTCAATAAAAAGATCTGAAGTTAATAAAACTATGGAATTAGCAACGCTGGAAAAAGAAAAAGCAAAAGCTAAATTAATTAAACCTGAAGTGAAAAACAATGTGATTGTGAAAAATAGCAATGAAGAATTACTTGCTTTGGATAAAAAAATTAAAGAAAAAGAAGCCATAAAAGCAGAGCTAGCGAAAGAAGAAAAATTAGCGAGAGATAAGGCAAACAAAGACTTTTTATTAGCAAAAGAAAAAGAAACTAAAGCTAAAAAAGAATTAGCTGATAAAGAAGCTAAAATAGCCAAAGAGGCTCAATTAGCCAAAGCCAAAAAAGAATTAGAAGAAAAATTGGCAAAAGAAAAAGCGGATAGAGATGCACTTATTGCAAAAGAAAAAGAAGCTAAAGCTAAAAAAGAATTAGCTGATAAAGAAGCTAAAATAGCCAAAGAGGCTCAATTAGCCAAAGCCAAAAAAGAATTAGAAGAAAAATTGGCAAAAGAAAAAGCGGATAGAGATGCACTTATTGCAAAAGAAAAAGAAGCTAAAGCTAAAAAAGAATTAGCTGATAAAGAAGCTAAAACAGCCAAAGAAGAGTCTATAGCTACAAATATTCAAAAACCTGCAGTTGATAATTTGATTCAAAATCCTCAGATTGAACGAGAGATTGCAAAAATGAAAAACAATTCTCAAAATATTGATGGAATTAATAAAAATCGTACTTCAAACAAATTAGATATAGATGTAATATCTGTAAGTAAATCTGAAGAAAAACAAGTGACTACATCAGAAACAAAAATAGCTGCCCAAGAAGTAAAAGAAACTAAAAGAATAGACATACCTAAAGAAACCGCAAAAATAGCAAAAACTAAAAATGAAGTTCTAGCAAAAATAGAACCTATGAAAGGTAGAGAAATCGCTCAATTTCCAAAACCAAAGCTGGACAAGGAATATACTAGAGAAGATTATTTAAAAGATAGCCTATTTTATGCATTTGAAAAAGAACGAAAGAGAGAAGCTATATTGGCCGCTCAAAAAGCAGCTTTTGAATCTGAAAAAAATAGTATAAATATCATTAACGGCCAAATTATATCTAACGATCCTCCTTCAAAATTGCCTGACACAAGAACACCTGAAGAAAGAGCAAAAGATAGAATCTTTACGCCACAAAGCGATGAATCTAAAGAGTTATTGGCGAGAGTAGTAATGATAACAAAAGACGATGAAAAAACTTTTGAGAAAATTCTTGAAAATTACGATCCTATTTCAAGAAAAGAATTTCTAGATTCTATTGCGATAGCAAGACAAATGAGTAAACCAAAAAATGAAAAGAAAAATATCATAGAAGATATAACTGTACCAAAACCTTCTATTGAGGAATTGCCAAAAGTAAATGATGTTCCCAAATCTTCAAATTTAATCAACAAAACCGCTGCTAATATTAAAAGTACAGCTAATAATGTAGTAAATAATTCTAAAACAATAGCCCCTGCTCCTATGATAAAAGAAATTGGTGTAAAAGCTACTGAAGATGCAAAAACAGCAATATTAAACAAAAAAATGGAAGAAGATATGAAAGCTAAGGCAAATGAGATTTTTCCTCAAAAGACGGTGAGCACATCACCTAACCCATCTAAAACGAGTACATCTTCGGTATCTGCTCCCATAAAATCTTCAGTACCACCTTCTACAATAATGTCTCCTTCTTCAGCACCCACTCCAGTGAGTACGTCTTCTCAAAAGATATTAGAAACTCCTGCGGCTAAATCAACTGAACCCAAAAAACGATCTTCTCGATTGGTAGTAGAGGAATAAAAAAATTCTTTCTAAAAGAAAATTATGCTAGTAGATTAGCAATAACTCTTGGAAAATGCTCATACTCTAATGCATGAACTTTTTCTTTGAGCAGATCAACAGTATCGCTCTCGGACAAAGAACAAGATGCTTGAAAAATAATTTTTCCTGTATCATAACCTTCATCTACATAATGAATTGTTATTCCCGATTCAATTTCTTTATTAGCAATAACCGCAAAATGAACATTATCGCCATACATATTCTCGCCTCCATACTTGGGCAAAAGCGAAGGATGGATATTGATAATTTTATTTTTGAATTTCTGAACAAAACTCTCTGGAATTTTAAGCAAAAATCCTGCTAAAACAATTAAATCTACATCTTGAATCAATGCATGCCATGTATCCTGTTGTAATATTTTTTTATTGATAATCAGAACAGGAATATTGGTTTTTTTAAATCGTTCGATAACACCTGCATTATTATTATTTGTAACAATACAACATACCTCTATTGAATCTGAATCTTTAAAGTGTTCATAAATTCGTTGGGCGTTAGTACCACTTCCAGAAGCAAAAATGACTATTTTTTTACGCATTTAAAAAAGGATTATTTTTTATTTCAAATTCAATAGTTGTTTCATCGCCATGTCCTGAATATACAAGTGTATTTATAGGCAAAGTAAATAATTTGGTACGTATAGAATGTATTAAAGTATTATAATCGCCTCCTGGCAAATCAGTTCTACCGATGCTCATTTGAAATAAAGCATCGCCTGCAATTAATAATTGATCAGCCGCTGCATAAAAGCTTAAACTACCTTTGCTATGTCCCGGGGTAAAAAGAATTTTCAATTCACTTTCCCCAAATCGGATAGATTCCCCTTCTTTCAATTCATGCATGATTGGGGGACTAGGTGCAATAGGTACCCCATATTTAATTCCTGCTTGTACACTCAAATCAAGATTATACGCATCTTCCTTTGAAGCTTCTAATCCCAAATTCCAAGTATCCGAGACAAATTTATTGCCACAAATATGGTCGATATGACAGTGTGTATTTACTAGTTTTACGGGAATTAAATTATTGGATTTAATAAATGCAACCAACAAATCTTGTTCTGCAATCGAATAGCATCCAGGATCAATAATTATACATTCTTTAGATTCGTCATAAAGAATGTATGTGTTTTCTTGAAAGGGATTGAATGTAAACTTTTTAACGTGCATAGTTACTCTTATTAGTACAATATAGGGCAATATAAAAATCCCATCTCTTCAATACTAGAGACAAAAAGGATGCAATATTTATCATTTTTATCTTTGAATTGAATTTTGAAGTCATCTATTTTATCCGCTTCAACGATTTTTTTGTGATATAATTCTTCCAGATGGGTCAAAAATATATTCCATTCAAAGTTAGTTTTTGACTGATCTATTATTTTCTTTCCTATAGGAGATTCCGAGTCTTTTTGAAATAAAAAAATAGGGTAATTAGAAATTTGGTTATCTATAACCAAACTTCTAAAATTGAGAAGTTCTTCATTTAACTTTTCAACCTCTTTTTCTATACTTTCAATTGTGATAATATTGATCAAATTCCTATATTTTTTAACTAAACAAATCTTTTACTTTACCAAAGAAACCATGTTTATCACCAGTTTTTCCTTCAGGTGAAAAGTTAGAGGCGTTTTTTATCTTTTCGAGCAACTGCTTTTCTTCTGAAGTTAGCTTTTCAGGGGTATAACAATTGACAATAATCAGTTGATCACCACGACCATAACCATTAACATCTGGAATTCCTTTCCCAGAAAGTTTGAGAACTTTACCTGCTTGGGTGCCTTCTTTAATGGTCATTTTAACTTTTCCTCCTATAGTAGGTACTTCTACAGAATCACCCAAAGCTAATTGAGCAAAATTTAAATATAAATTATAAACTATATGATTTCCATCGCGAACAAAAATTTCACTTGGCTCTTCTTGAATTGCTATAATCAAATCACCATTAGGCGCTCCAAATTCACCCTCATTACCCATGCCTCTCATACTCAAGCTCATCCCTTCTTCCACTCCAGCTGGGATTTTTATTTCTATAATTTCTTTATCTGTTACTACAGATTTACCATTGCAGGTTTTGCAAGACTTTAATATTACTTCGCCTTCTCCATTACAGGTAGAACATGTCGTTTGGGTTTGAAAACTTCCTAAAAAAGTATTTTGGACACGATATGTAACGCCTTGTCCATTACATTTTTTGCAAGATTCTTTCGCATTTGGGACATTGTCAGCACCTGAACCGCTGCAAGTTTTACATTTTGATTTTTTTTGAACACTTATTTTTTTAGTTACGCCATTCGTTACATCTTCCAAAGTTACTCTTACTGTTACACGAATACTAGAGCCCCTATTACCTCTACTTCGTCCACCACCTCGACCACTGCCGCCTCCAAAAAAGGTATCAAAAGGACTTCCTCCTTCCGAACCAAAAATATCTCCAAAGTTTCTGAAAATATCCTCCATGTTCATACCTCCACCACTAAAACCACCAAAGCCTCCACCATCAAATGCTTGATGACCATACTGGTCGTATTTTTGACGTTTTTCGGTATTTCCCAAAATCTCATACGCTTCAGCGGCTTCTTTGAATTTAGCTTCGGCTTCTGGATTATCAGGATTTCTATCGGGATGATACTTAATAGCTAATTTTCTATATGCATCTTTAATTTCCTTTTCTGATGAGGATTTACTAACTCCTAATATTTCGTAAAAATCTTTTTTTGACATGATTTTATTCTAAATTTCTTATTACTTACCTACAACAACTTTTGAAAAACGAATCATTTTATCATTTAGCATGTAGCCACTTTCTATTTCATCTATTACAAGACCTTTTTGAGATTCATCTATTGCAGGAATTTCAGTAATGGCCTCATGCATATCTGCATCAAATCGTTCTCCTTTTGCTATAACTTTTTTGACACCCTTGCGTTCAAAAGACTTTAACATTTTGTCATAAATCAACAACATTCCTTCTTTTATTGCTGACAAATCTTCCGAGTTTTCATTACTTTTAATAGCCCTTTCAAAATCATCTATAATTGGCAAAAATTCAATAATTATATCTTTACCTGCTGTAGCAAATAACTCAAGACGCTCTTTAGCTACTCTTTTTTTATAATTATCAAATTCGGCAAAAAGTCGCAAAAATTTGTCTTTCTGTTCATTTAGCTGATTTTCAAGAGGATTTTCTGCATTAACTTGTTCGTTTTCCTCGGAATTTTCTTTTTGATTTGATTGTAGCTCTTCTTGAATTGGCAAATCTTTTTCGTCCATAAAATTGATATTTCTTTAAATTATTTATTTTATTATTTCAAATTCCACTCCAAATTGCAAATCTAGACAAAATGTCATAAATATTTTTTTAAATAATTTGATATAATGTAATCGCTTAATGATTTAAAAAAAAGGCGCATACTTTTAAAATACACGCCTTGCCTTTATATTTAATTTAAAAAATTAAATTTTATATCATGTCACTAGGAATAACCCATTGATCAAACTCTTCAGACGTAACATATCCAAGTGCTAATGCAGATTCTTTCAATGTAGTCCCTTCCTTATGAGCTTTCTGAGCAATTTCAGCAGCTTTATAATATCCAATTTTTGTATTTAATGCCGTTACCAACATCAATGAATTATTTACATTTTTATTGATATTTTCCATGATAGGTTGGATACCTATTGCACATTTATTATTAAATGAAACCGCCCCATCTCCAAGCAATCTTGCCGATTGAATAAAATTAGAAATCATCATTGGTTTGAATACATTTAATTCAAAATGTCCACTCATCCCTCCAATATTTATTGCAACATCATTTCCTAGAACTTGTGCACAAATCATCGTCAATGCTTCACATTGTGTAGGATTTACCTTGCCAGGCATAATAGATGAGCCTGGTTCATTGTCTGGAATGAAAATTTCTCCGATGCCTGCTCTTGGTCCAGAAGAAAGCATACGAATATCATTTGCAATTTTCATCAATGAAACTGCTATAGTTTTCAATGCCCCATGTGCTTCTACAATAGCATCGTGAGCAGCAAGTGCTTCAAATTTATTTGGTGCAGTTACAAAAGGTAGATTGGTTTCAATTGATATGTTTTTAGCAACTAAATCCGAATATCCTTTTGGAGTATTCAAGCCAGTTCCCACAGCGGTACCTCCTAACGCTAACTCTGCTAAATGTGCTAAAGTATTTTCCAAGGCTTTAATACCATAATGCAATTGTGATGCATACCCACTAAATTCTTGTCCAAGTGTTAATGGAGTAGCATCCATAAAATGAGTTCTACCAATTTTTACGATATCATTGAATTCCTTAGATTTGTAGTCCAAAGTCATTTGTAGCGTTCTTAACCCAGGCAATGTAGTTTCTACAATAGTCTTATATGCTGCAATGTGCATGGCGGTAGGAAAAGTATCATTGCTACTTTGGCTCATATTTACATCATTATTAGGATGTAAGAACTTATCTTTATCTTCAAGACTTCCGCCTTTTATTACATGGCCTCTGTATGCAATTACTTCGTTCACATTCATATTGGATTGTGTGCCAGAACCCGTTTGCCATACAACTAAAGGGAATTCATTATCCCATTTTCCTTCAAGAATTTCATCGCACACTTGTGCTATCAAGTCTTTTTTCTCTTCATTTAAAACACCCAACTCAAAATTTGTTTTTGCTGCTGCTTTTTTTAAAATAGCAAATGCACTAATTATTTCTTTTGGCATTCTTGAAATATCTTGTGCTATTTCAAAATTTTCTATGGAACGTTGTGTCTGAGCACCATAAAACTTATCTACAGGAACTTTAACTTCTCCCATAGTATCTTTTTCTATTCTATAATTTGTCATTGTCTTTAAAAAATTAAAAATTATTTGATTCTAAAACAGTTATAAACTTTTCGAATGCCCCCTAAAAAGTAATAAGAAAATTTAACTTGAAGCGACATATAAGTATCATTATCTTTTGTATTGCCTCTTTGCTGTCCTGGTCCATAAACAACTCCTGGAAAATTTTCATACGCTCTATCATGAAGTGCATTTGCCAAGGCTGCCTGACTTACTGGATATAGCCCAAACCCTGATGGATCAGTATAAACTGAACTTACATCATCTAAATAATCTGTATATGTATATCTATATGTTGCATCTAAAGCTACGGAAAACGTACGAGCAGGATTATAAAATTTCACACCCAACGTCAACGGCATATTCATTTGAGTCAATCCATATTTTGCTTTTCCTCCAGGCAATCCTTGTCCTTCCGTCCCCAATGGTTGAAGTTCTACTTCTTGCCCTTTATGAGATGTTTTTGGATTAAATGTAAATACACCAATTCCTGCTCCAATATATGGCGATATAAACCAATTATCTTCATTCCATCTAAAATCATTTCGCAATGGCTCAAAATTGGCCGTAATTGAAGCCTCATAAATATCTGTATGAAAGCTCAAATTTCGCATTTTTCTATATAAATTATCGCCATTCATATCATTATCAGAATCATATGCACTTAAATACATCATACTTAAATTCAATCCAATACTAAAATATTGAGGGAAATTATAGCGATACCCCGCAGTGTATGACATCTTTATATTTCCTGTATTAAACTCTGAAAAAGGCTGAAGAAATTGGTTATTTGAAACCCCTAAATCCCCATAATATGAAGAAGAACCAACCCCTAATGAAAATTCATGACTCTGCGAGAATAAGCTCACATCGAAAAAAACTAATAAAAATAAAAATAATAATTTTTTCATATAATATGAAATTTTTTAAATAATATTG
>JBIPMU010000209.1:0-3228 GCA_044377205.1 Chitinophagales bacterium
AATCCCAATGAACCAAATCCTTGTGCTACGGTGTCGCTCTGTACGTCGCCATCGTAGTTTTTACAAGCCCATACAAAGTTTCCGTTCCATTTCAACGCACTAGCTACCATATCATCAATCAAACGGTGCTCGTAAGTGATTCCAGCATCCGCATATTTCGCTTTGAATTCATTTTGGTACACTTCCTCAAAAATATCTTTGAAACGACCATCATATTTCTTCAAAATTGTGTTTTTTGTAGAAAGATACAAAGGCCATTTTTTGTTCAACGCCTGATTGAAACAAGCTCTCGCAAATCCATAGATACTCTCATCGGTATTGTACATCGCCATCGCTACACCATCGCCTTTGAAGTTAAACACTTCAAATTCTTGTGTATTTCCGTCCTCTCCTTCAAATTTTATCGTCAATTTCCCTTTTCCTTTGGTTACAAAATCCGTCGCTCTATATTGATCTCCAAAAGCGTGACGACCTACACAAATAGGCGCAGTCCAGTTTGGCACCAAACGAGGTACATTGTTGCATACGATAGGCTCACGGAAAACCGTTCCATCCAAGATATTACGAATCGTACCGTTAGGGCTTTTCCACATTTGTTTGAGTTTGAACTCCTCCACACGCTGCTCATCCGGAGTAATGGTAGCACATTTGATACCCACGCCACATGCTTTGATGGCATTGGCAGCATCTATTGTCACTTGGTCATTGGTAGCATCTCTGTGCTCCATCCCTAGGTCAAAATATTTGATTTCTACATCCAAATAAGGAAGAATCAATTTTTCTTTGATAAACTTCCAAATAATACGGGTCATTTCATCACCGTCTAGCTCCACCACTGGGTTTGCTACTTTAATTTTACTCATTATTTTATTTTATTGTTATTATAAAAAATGCAAATATACTGATTTATGAAAAAGTAACTTGAAGAAATCGTAAAAACTTATGCCTAAAAAGCCTAAAATTTTCGATGTAATTAATACATACTTTTATTAAAGATTATTGTTTTTTTTTATTTGTTCCGAATAGAATAGATTAAGATTTATGGATGTTCTATTGTTTTTAATTATAATGATAAATCTTTTTCCACATCCTATTAAACATATTTAAATAATAACATCATTTTTTGAAAAAAGAGCGTATTTTTACCTTTTTAAAAATCAATAAATAGTTAGAATATGAAATTTTTTATAGATACCGCCAATATTGACGAAATCAAAGAAGCACATGCGATGGGAATCCTTGACGGCGTTACGACCAATCCTTCTTTGATGGCAAAAGTAGGCATTCAAGGAAAAGAAGCGGTGCACAATCATTACAAAAAAATATGTGAAGTCGTTTCCGGGCCTGTAAGTGCCGAAGTGATAGCTACAGACTATGAAGGTATGGTTCGTGAGGGCGAGGAATTGGCAAAAATTGCCTCAAATATTGTGGTGAAAATTCCTATGACTGCCGATGGTGTAAAAGCTGTAAAATATTTTTCGGAAAAAGGAATCAAAACCAATTGTACGTTGATTTTTAGTGCTGGACAGGCTTTGATAGCCGCCAAAGCGGGTGCGACAATGATTTCACCTTTCTTGGGTAGAATAGATGATAGCAGCTGGGATGGTATGATTTTGATAGAAGATATTGTGGAGGTGTTTAGAAATTATGATTTTGATACCGAAATTTTAGCGGCATCAGTAAGAAATTCGCTACATATCGTTAAATGTGCTCAAATGGGAGCCGATATTGCTACGTGTCCATTGAGTGCATTAAAAGGATTGTTGTATCATCCATTGACCGATCTAGGATTGGCCAAATTCATTGAAGATTCAAAGAAATTTGCATAAAAATACAGACTGATCACTTATGATTAAGCAGTTGCGTATTCAAAATTTTGCTATTATTGATCAAATGACTATTTCGTTTAGTGATCGACTCAATATTATTACAGGAGAGACTGGCGCTGGAAAATCAATTTTGTTGGGTGCATTGGGCTTGCTGATGGGAGAGCGTGCACAGAGCAATTCTGTTAAAAATCCCGAAGCAAAATGTATTGTAGAAGGCACTTTTGATGTATCAAAATTGAATATTAAATCTTGGTTTGAAACTAACGAGCTGGATTATGACAATGAAACAATTATTCGCAGAGAGTTGCTACCCGGTGGTAAATCTAGAGCTTTTGTAAATGATACGCCTTGTACGATTCAGGTATTGAGCGAACTAGGTTTGCAGCTAGTAGATATTTATTCTCAGCATGATAGCTTAGAGTTGAAGAATTATGATTATCAATTGAAAATTATTGATGCATTTGCTCAAAATGATGTATTACTAAAGCAATATTCGGATGTTTATCAAAGATTGCGAAAAAATAAAATCACCTATGAGAGCCTTTTAGAGAGTCATCAGGATAAGGAAAAAGAGCAAGAGCTCTTGCAATATCATTTACAAGAAATGCTTTTGTATCCTTTTGAAGAATGGGATTTTGCCAAAATGGAAAATGATTTGGTTTTGATGGAAAATTCTGTAGATATCAAACAAAGCCTATCTGCTAGTGTGCATCTATTCAAATCCGATGAACAAAATCTACAAGGCGTACTTCAAGATATTTTGAATCGTCAACGAAAGTTTGAGAAAGTATCCTCAGATTTACAATCCATAAATGATAATTTTCAATCTATTTTTGAAGAAATGAAAGAAATTTTCAATAGTTATGAACGATTTGAGGAAAGTATTGAATTTGATGAGGAGCAGATTATTAATTTGCGAGAACAAATAGATTTTATAAATAAATTGATGCTAAAGCATCGAAAACATGATTTCTCAGAATTAGTTGATTATAAAAATGAGCTCGAATCTAAACTGGAAATGCTTGAAAATTCAGATTCGTATTTGCTGGAATTAAAAGAACAGCTCAAAAAAGATTATCTTCTTTGTATACAATTAGCAGAGCAGCTAACCGATAAGCGAAAAGCTACTTTTGAAATAGTTGAAAAAACATTGATGCGTTATTTGGTAGAGTTGGGAATGGAAAATAGTCAATTTAAAATCTCTATCATTTCAAATAAAGATCATATACGTGAAAGTGGTATAGATGAAGTTCGGTTTTTGTTTAGTGCCAATAAAGGTATAGCACCCCAAGATTTGAAAAATGCTATTTCGGGTGGTGAAATGAGTCGTTTTATGTTGTCTATCAAGTCTATGATGGCAAAAAAAATCCATCTTCCATGTCTTATTTTTGATGAAATT
>JBIPMU010000017.1:0-11354 GCA_044377205.1 Chitinophagales bacterium
ATTGTATAATTTGCCAAGTCCTAGCTGATAATATGGATTCAGTACGCTATTTGTTTTGTCGGTATAGGTGGTATCAAAAGCACCTAAATATAGATAAGCTGTACTATTTATTGTACGATCTGATGTATCGCTGAGATTAATTGACCCAAAAAATGCAGTATCCTTGTATATCTTCCACAATCTTATCCCTTTGCTATCATTAATTTTTGCACCTATTTCATGTCTTTCATCTATTACTGCAAAATCCCAGCCATCTTGATTTTTTTCTATTACATTTCTGCTTTCTAGATTTAAAAATGTTCTATGGCCCTCTTTAATAGCTATTTTTACTGGAATAAAAGATTGTGAAAATGCATTGACTGTATAGAATAAAAGGGCTAGAGCATTTAATTTCTTCATGATTTTTTGTATTCTTTTGAATTTGTATTCAAATTCTATACCAAAATCACTTAATTTCGTTAATTTTTTTAATTAATGAATCTACTTCACTTTTCTCAGGTCTTAAAGCTTTGCATTTTTCAAAGAACTTTTTTGATTCTGCAAAAAGAGTCAAATAATTATTTGTTTTTGTTTTTACATTTTTGGCGCTATTATATGCATTTACAGCCTCATTATAAGATACGGCTCCACAGTTATAATTCATTTCATAATCTTCTGGTGCTATTTCTAATCCGGTTTTGTATGTTTTTTTAGCATTGACCATATCTTTTTGATTTTCGTATAAATTTCCAAGCAATAAATAATATTGTTTGTTTTTTGGATCCAACGAAATTACTTTATTTAATTTTTCAATAGCAATAGCTGTATTTTTTTCAGCAATATTAAAATTGATATCCGCTATAATTATATCTACATTATTTGGATATTTTGAAATAGCTTCCTGAAGCCATTTTTTATATTCTGTTTTATCTGGATTTTCTTGTAACAATTGCATAATTTGCAAATATTTTATCTCCGAAGGATTAGACACTATTTCTTTTTTCAATAGAGCTACGGCTTCTTCTTTCTTATTGGCATTAATAGCAAAAACTACATAATTATTTACAATATCGCTGGTTTTCATTTCAGCTAATTCCTTTGTATTGGGATCGGTCAAAGCTAGTTTCTCGCCATTAGCATTTAGAAATTGATTTAAATCTATCAAATTTTTATAAGCCTCAAAAGCTTTATCATTATTCTTTGCATTGAATTGTTCTATTCCTATTCCGTACATATCAAATCCTATATACTTTATAAAAATAATTGCTTGATCTTTGTCTTCAAATTTTGGCTTGATTGTCAAGGCTTTTTTCAAGCTATTGTATGCAGTATATACTAGTTCTGGAGATTTTACAGCCAAAGCATCATAGTAGGTTTTATGAATTAATCCATGAAAGTATAGGGTTGTTGGATCATTTGCTAATTTTTCGCTCGCAATCGCTATTTTGATATTCTCATTTGCTTTTTCCAAATCTGCTATTTTTCTAGAAGCTTGGTAATTATACAAATAATCTTTGGCCTGTTTTAACTCTTTATTCTGGGCAAAGACAACGTTACAAGTCCATAGAAAGATAATAATAAATTTAATTTTTTTCATGTGATTATATTTTTTGGGAGCACAAAAATACAATAATTAATAGAATTATTCCTGTCTTTATAAGAAAGATTGAGATAGATTAATAAAATATCTAATTTATCAATCTATGATGATAAAAGCTAAAAAAAGCAATTAAAATTTGATTTCTTATCGTTCGAAACTCATCTAGAATTTCCTCAGGCGTTCCAATAGCATCTGCTGGATCTTCAAACCCTATATGAATTCGATTTTTAACATGTCCTAGAAATGAAGGGCAGCTTTCATGAGCTCCACCACATACAGTAATCACAAAATCCCACGATTTATCCAAATAAGTATCTACTATCATAGGTTTGTGATGGCTAATATCTAATCCCAATTCTGCTAGCACCTTGATTGCATTGGGATTTACGATATCGGCAGGATGCGTACCCGCAGAATGCACATTGAGGGCAATATTCAAAGACTGTAAAATGCCATGTGCCATTTGACTCCTACAACTATTACCTGTGCAAAGAATGAGAATATTCATATTTTTTTTATACTTATTAAAATCCATAAAATATTAATAATTGTAAATCTAATATCAAGACCAAACTGAAAATTCAACAAAACAATCCCAATTATTATAACTAAAAATTTTTTATCAAAATAATATTTACCTAATTTCATATTCATACAATATTTAACAACAACTATTTTCTATTTTAGATACAGACATCCCTTCTATAAAAGCCTTTACTATTTCCAAATGTTGCATATTGATACAATAGCAAACCGAGGTTCCCTCAATAGTGCCTTGAATAATACCCGCCGACTTCAATTCCTTCAAATGCTGAGAAATAGTAGGCTGTGCCAGTGGTAATTTATCTACAATATCGCCACAAATACAGGATTTTGTCTTAAGTAAATATTCCAAAATAGCTATACGTGCTGGATGCCCCATGGCTTTAAAAATCTGCGCCAACTGATTTTGATATTCACTAAAAAGTGTAGATTTGGTTATGCCCATAATTTCCTATTTTTTTTAACAACAACCTTCTCCTGGAGTACAACTACTAGACACTTTTTCTTTCACCGTATTTACTAGTTCTGGAATGCCACATTTATCCTGCGCCAAACAATCGGTTTTTGTTTGAGTAAGAATAAAAACACCTTCATTATAACTCAAACCGTACTTTTCGATAGTAGCTCCTTGATATTCCACTTCTATTTCATCGTCTGATATCTGCAATTTTGACTCCGAAAGTGCTATAATAGACAACAATTTCTCTGCCCTCAACCTATGCCACACATCCACACTTTCCCACAACTGTATGTTTACCAATGAATGTTCACGCACTGTTCCTCCACAATCTATAAAGTTTTTGGCAATTTTCCCAACCTCTGTAATATGAAAATGCGAAGGAATCTTGGTTCCATCTTCTTTTTGAAAAAAAAGCGTATCCACTTGACTCAATATTTGTTTTAGTTCCGATAATTTCATAATTCTTTTATTTTAATATTGCAATATTACGATAATTAAATTCAATTAAACCAACTTTTATTTTTTAGAATTTGGCAACATACATTTTATATATGATCTTATCATTATATAACTATCTAAAATAATATTACTTTTATAAAAAATACTCTATAATTGTATGTATTTTTGAATTATAATAACAAAGAAAGACAACACACGAACTAATAAAAATTACATGAAGAGATATATTACTTTTCTTTATTGGATGCTTTCGATAAATCTTACATTGGCAGATTTAAAGTATCATCCTATACGGTTTACTTTGTCTACAGAAAAAGAAAGTTATTATGAGGGTGAGAAAATCACTTTCAAGATTACAATAATTAATACAGACAAAGAGAACAAACACCCTGTTTTGATTCCTCATACTCAAAATGTAGGACAAAAATTGTTTTATCTTAATGTGTATGACATAGCCAATAACACCATACTTCTCAGATATACTGAAAACCAAATGTTAAACATGATGATTCATGACACAGGAACCGTTCAGATCAAATACTTGAAACCCCTTGAACAAATTATAGTTCCCATTTACTTAAATGATTTTGAAAATTATTTTAGCTATCATACTCAAAACGTTTCACACCACAGTTTTGGAGTTCCTCTATTTGCTGGTATATACAAAATTAGGCTTGCATATAATCCAAATGGTATAGCTTTAGGCGACAGCATTTATAATTATTATAATAATACAGACTATGACCTTCCACATAATGGCAAATTGGCCATGCCAATAAATGGAGATTTAAGCCAGTTTTGCACCTTAAAAATCAAAAGAAGCTATGATACAATTGTATCCATAGAACAAAGAACATACTATATTAAAACCGATGGTCATAGATTTTTTTACTTATCTAAGAATTCACCTCAGATTACTACAGACACAAGCTGCCATCATATAACCAATCTACCTCCAGACAGTTGTTTTATCCAAAACGAATATTTCTATAGCCATTTTAATGATTTGTATGCTGAGTATATCTCTCGTTTTGAGGATAGCGATATTAGAGAATATAGGAAATATTCTGATTGGTGCCCTAGTTTTTTGTACACCGAAAAATATAATGAACTTAAGCAAAAAACAAAGTATGAATTGCAATTGCCAGACAAAAAATTTTATAGCATTTCATATCATCAGCCAAGCGGAAATCCTTTTCAAGAAACTTATTGTTCGCAAGATGGAACTCTTTGTAATGTAATCACTTACATATATAATAAAAAAGGAGAATTTGTGAAAAAAAAATTAGAACAAACAGCACCTTGTTCTGAAGTAATAATTGATGGAAAGAAAAGAAGTGCAACACGTGTTTTTAATCTTGAAAGTCAATGAATATCCTTTTCCTCATTTTTATAAAAAATGAATTCAATTATTGAATAAGAAAGGACTTGATATATGTTATGCAATAAAATTTAAGTAGAATTTTTATTGAAAACATTAATACATTTCATACCAATTAAAATGATTTTTGACAATTTCGTCTTTTTTCAGCTTCAAATACTCTAAAAAAGCAATAGATACTGGGGAATGTTTTTTGCTCTTTTGCCATATCAAGCTCCACGTAGTTTCTATGGGCATTCCTTTCATATTAATAATCTTTAAATCTCCATTTGACAATTCATTTTTGATACCTATCAATGGCATTATAGAACATCCCAACCCAGCTATTACTGCTTGTTTTACAGCTTCATTAGATGTTAGCTCTAATTTTTTTATAGATGCAATATGATGTTGTTCAAGATAAGATTCCATAATTTGTCTTGTTCCCGAGCCTTTTTCTCTGTAGATTAAAGGACTGAGATTTTTCTCATTTATTATTTGGTTATTTACCGAATTAAAATTTGTATTTCCCACCATAAAAAGCTTGTTTTTCAATAAATCCAACTTTTGTATTCCATAAATATTGGGCATTATTGATACTAGGGCAAAGTCCACCTCATTTAGCTCTACACTTTCTACCACTTTATTTTTATTGGTTACATCCATTATGAGTTCTACACCAGGATTTTGATTCAAAAAATCGGATAAAAAATAAGGCATAATGTATTTTCCCGTAGAAACTACTGATATTTTCAATCTTCCATATAACTGGCCTTTGAATGCATGTGTCTTATAATTAATAGCATATACTTGATTGACTATATTTTCAACAGTATCTGCAATTTCTCTTCCAAAATCTGTTACATAAAGTTTCCTGCCTATTACTTCTGTCAAAGCAATATCAAACTGATCTTGAAAATTTTTCAATTGAATGGAAACAGCAGGTTGTGTTAGATTTAGTTCTTTTGCAGCTCTTGTAATACTATTTGTTTGTACAATTTTTAAAAATATTTGTAATTGATTCAATGTATAATTCATAAATACTGTTTATATTTAAAATAACAAAGATAAATATTTATTTATATATCAAAGCTATAATTTTGCAAAAATAAAAGTAAGGATCATTAAATTTATAGTATTTTTACAATTACTTTTTTACAAATAAAAGTCCTGTTGAAAAAGAAATTCGGTGCATAAAATGTTTGAAAAACGAAATATATTGATTGTCTCAAAACACAAAAAAGAAGAAGTGATATCGCCTTTTTTTGCAAAATATTTCAATTCAAACTGTTTCGTTTCTAATCATTTTGACACAGACATACTTGGTACTTTTTGTGGAGAAATAGACCGTAAAGAAGATCCTATATCTACCCTCAGGAAAAAGTGTATCATGGGGCTCGAAAACTCAAGTTTTGATATTGCAATAGGATCAGAGGGGTCTTTTGGTTCGCATCCGATGATATTTTTTGCTGCTTTTTCAGAAGAATATATGATGATTTATGATAAGAAAAATCAAATTGAGATTATTGCCAAAGAATCTACAACGAATACAAATTTTAATGAAAAAGTTGTAAGTGATATTGAGGAACTATTAATTTTTGCAAAAGAAGCAAAATTTCCTTCACACGGACTGATCTTAAAATCAATAGAAGGAGAACCTATTATTAAAAAGGGAATCATAGAACTCAATGAACTGAAAAGTGCTTTCAACGAATTGAAAAAAATCAATAAAGATATTTTGGTTTTAACCGATATGAGAGCGATGTTTAACCCTACTAGAATGAAGATCCTAAAAAAACTAACTCTGAAACTTATAAAAAAAATAAAATCCACATGTAAAAAATGTAACTACCCAGGATTTGATGTGGCAGAAGTTAAAAAGGGCTTACCTTGCGAAGCATGTAATTTACCAACTGATAGTACCCTTTCTTATATAAATAAATGCAATAATTGTTTATATGAAGAAATACAATGGTTTCCCAATAAGAAAAAATACGAAGATCCGATGTATTGTAATTTTTGTAATCCTTAAAACCAAATATGGAAGATAAAAACTTAATTTTAGCAAAAGAATTATTAGAAAAGAATGAAGTGATAGCCATTCCCACAGAGACTGTCTATGGATTGGCGGGTAATACATACAACGAAATAGCCGTTAAAAAAATATTTGAAATTAAAAAAAGACCTTTTTACAATCCTCTGATTGTCCATATTGCTTCTGTGGAACGATTAGATACTGTAGCCGAATCTATACCAGCAATTGCCTATAAATTAGCAGAAATGTTTTGGCCTGGACCTTTAACACTAATTTTAAAAAAGAAATCCCTAATACCGCACTGGGTTACAGGTGGGAAAGATAGTGTAGCTGTTCGTGTACCCAATCATCCCCTTACATTACAATTATTAAACACCCTAGATTTTCCATTAGCAGCTCCCAGTGCCAACCCTTTTGGCACTATTAGCCCAACCCAAGCGGATCATGTAGCCAATTATTTCAAAAATAAAATTCCACTTATTTTAGACGGAGGAACCTGTAAAAGTGGATTAGAATCTACAATTATTGGATTTGAAAATGATCAAGTGATACTCTATAGGCACGGCGCTATTTCTATTGAAGCTATAGAATCTATTACAGGAAAGCTTATTTCAAATACACATCAAGATGCAACACCTATTGCACCTGGTATGTTGTCAAAACATTATGCACCCAATACTAATACAATAGCTACGTCGGATTTGAAAAAAGAAATGAGCTTATATTCCAATAGAAAAATTGGTGTGGTGGCATTTAAAGAGCTAGATTTTGAGGCTAAAAACTGTAATGTAGAGGTATTGTCAAAAAATGGACTTTTAGAGGAAGCCGCCAAAAACTTTTATGCAGCCTTACATAGATTAGACAAAGAAAATTTAGAGTTGATTATCATTGAACAATTACCAGATTATTCACTTGGAAAAACCATAAATGATCGTATACAAAGAGCCATTAAAAAATAATAAAATGAACACCATTATTAGAAATGCCACTATTATAAACGAAGGAAAAATATTTAATTCAGATATTTTTATAAAAAATGAGCGTATAGAAAAAATAAGCTCATCTATTTCTATTGATCCTCAATCTAATTTTCATGAAATCAATGGGGAAAATCTTCATTTAATACCGGGAATGATAGACGATCAAGTTCATTTTAGAGAACCTGGACTTACTCATAAAGCTACAATTTTTGATGAATCAAAAGCAGCAATAGCTGGGGGAGTTACATCATTTATGGATATGCCAAATACCATTCCAAATACGATAACCCTCGACTTATTAGAAGAAAAATTCGATATTGCATCCAAAAATTCCCTTGCAAACTATTCATTTTTCATGGGAATTTGCCAAGATAATTTTGAAGAATTGCTAAAAGTAGATAATGAAAAAGTATGCGGCATTTCAGACGATGGATTGTATTTTAATAATGAAAACAGCATTATAGCCAATCATCCTGAATTTTTAGAAAAATTATTTTCAAATTCTAACTCATTAATAGCACTTCATAGTGAAGACGAACATATTGTCAATCAAAATTTAGCAAAATACAGTAAAGAATATGGAGAAAATATTCCATTTTCTATGCATGCAAAGATTAGAACCGAAGAAGCCTGTATTCTAGCTACAGAACGGATTTTAAAAATAGCTAAACGAACCAATTGTAGGCTACATATTCTTCATTTAACTACAGGACATGAAGCCAACTTGATGGAAAACAATATTCCTTTATCCAAAAAAAGAATAACTTCGGAAGTATGTATACATCATCTTTGGTTCAATGAGGACGATTATGAATCGAAGGGCGCTATGATAAAATGGAACCCCTCCATCAAATCAAAAGAAAATCAAAAAGAACTTTTAAAAGCTTTACTAGACAACAAGGTAGATATTATTGCCTCCGACCATGCGCCTCATTTAATATCAGAAAAAAAAGGCAACTATCGACAATCTATGTCGGGAGGGCCCCTGGTTCAGCATTCTTTGAGTGCTCTTCTAGAAATGCATCATAAAAAGATGATATCTCTTGCGGAAATTGTTCAAAAAACAAGTCATAATGTAGCTGAAATATATAAAATAAAAGAAAGAGGTTATATAAGAGAAGGTTATTATGCAGATCTAGCATTAATTGATTTACATAGTCCATGGAAAGTATCCCATGAAAATATATTATATAAATGTGGATGGTCTCCATTTGACGAAGTTTGTTTTCAATCTAAAGTAGATAAAACCTTTGTAAATGGATCATTAATATACGATAACGGTATTTTTAAACCTACAATAAATGGAAAACGATTACTATTCAATAAAGATAGATAATAGTAAATAAAAAAACGGATCTTTCTAATCTAGTAGTATGAAAATTATTTGACTTTTTGAAAAAGTATACAAATAAAAATTTATTTACTATATACGAATCTATAGATTTAGATATTATACTATTAAAAAAGGAAAGCTGTCGTAGCTTTCCTTTTTTTTGTTTTTGATATTTTTACAATTCATGCCCCATCTTATCCTTCTTGGTTCGGAGGTACTTTTCGTTATGTGTATTTGGGCAAGCTACTACAGGAATATTTTCAACGATTTCTAACCCATAACCTATTAACCCTACTCGTTTTTTTGGATTATTACTTATAAGTCTTATTTTTTGAATATTCAATTGACGCAGGATTTGCGCGCCTATTCCATAGTCGCGTTGATCCATCTTAAATCCAAGTTGAAGATTGGCTTCTACCGTATCCAAGCCTTGTTCTTGCAATTTGTAAGCTTTGAGCTTATTTATAAGTCCTATTCCTCTACCCTCTTGCTGCATATATAGGACAACTCCTTTCCCTTCTTTTTCTATCATTTTCATAGCTAGCTCCAACTGCTCTCCACAGTCGCAACGTAGTGAATGTAATATATCACCCGTAACACAACTACTGTGCACTCGAACCATTACAGACTCATTTTCAGCCCATTCGCCTTTGATGAGTGCCAAATGTACGTCCGAAGAATTATTTTGAGAAAATGCAGCCAAACGGAAATTTCCATATTTTGTAGGCATATCTACTACTTCTTCCAAGTGAATAAGGCTATCGTGAGTCATTCTATATTCTATCAAATCTTCGATAGAAATGATTTTCAAATTCATTTTTTTTGCCAATTCTATCAATTGAGGCAAACGTGCCATGGTGCCATCTTCATTTAAGATTTCTACCAACACACCTGCAGGTTGCAGCCCTGCCAATCGTGCCAAATCTACTGCAGCTTCGGTATGCCCCGCACGACGAAGTACACCTCCTTCACGAGCTATCAAAGGAAAAATATGTCCGGGACGTCCCAAATCATTTGGTTTTGTGGATTTATCGGTCAATGCTTTTATGGTTTGGGCTCTATCTTGAGCCGAAATCCCTGTAGTACAACCGCCGCCTATCAAATCTACCGATACCGTAAATTGCGTTTGATGCAAAACCGTATTTTTCCCTACCATTAATTGCAAGTCCAATTCTTCGCATCGTTTTTCGGTTAACGGAGTACAAATCAAACCACGTCCATGCGTAGCCATGAAATTGACTAATTCAGGCGTAATCAACTCTGCAGCGGCTATAAAATCACCCTCATTTTCTCTATCTTCATCATCTACCACAATAATTAATTTTCCTTGCTTAATATCGTGCAAGGCTTCTTCAATGGTATTCAATCTAAAATCGTTTGCTTCTGTTCCAGACATTGCTTTTTATTCCTTTTATATAATTAAAAAATCCTATCAAAATAGCTATATTCATAGCTAAAAAGTAAAAAAACTTAGCAAATAATGGCTTAAATTCAAGCTTATATAAGATAAAATTAAAGCCCAAATATATCAAAATTGCTATGCCCACTTTATTAATCCATTCAAAAATAAAACTTTGATGTTCAAATAAAAATGACTGCAAAAATACAAATAAAAAAACAATAGGCGAAAACCATCGCACTAATTTATGATTCCAATAGCAATAAATAAATCCAAATGAAGCTTTCAAAGGATTCAAGAAGCTTAAAAATCGAAAGAAAATCTGAAAATTACCCGCTGCATATCTTTTCTTTCGCTGAAATTCATTATACAAGTCATCCGTAATGTATTCATATACTTTTGCATGATGAGAATAGACTACATCATAGCTTTTTTCTATAATGTTAAATGTATGAAATAAGTCATCTGTTATAAAATAAGGGGGCACCTCCTCATACAATTCGGCACGCATGGCAAAACATGCACCAAAAACACCTATCGTATTTCCAAAAATGGCGCCTTCCAAAAACTTAATTTTATTTTCTCTTATGATATAATCACTTTCAGTATTTTGTAACGAATTCGTGGAATGAACGCTTGCTCCTACAATGCCATTTTTTGATTTAGACAACTCAGCCACAAGTTCATTAATCGTATTTTCATCTATCTCAATATTCGCATCCAAAAAAATCAAACAAGAATTGGGCTTCTTCAATCCAAAATCTAAGACTAATTGATTAATGGCATTTCCCTTACCAATTCGCTCATAACGTTTAAAATGAAATTGAGAATAATCATTTAAATATTGATCTATAATTCCATCCGTATTATCATTACTGCCGTCAGAAGCTATGTATATTTGGGTGTTTTTAGCATATTGAACTAATTTGTCAAGTGTATTTCGCATGTGTTTTTCTTCATTAAATGCAGAAATCAGAATACTAATTGTATCAAAAGAAGTTGTTGTATCATTATTCAATACCTTTTTTCGTCTATACATCCATGCCAACGAAGCAGGATAAACTAAGTAGCTAAATAGAAATGAAAAAAAGAAAAAATATACTAAAATCAA
Organism: Chitinophagales bacterium; assembly: GCA_044377205.1. Classification (GTDB taxonomy): domain Bacteria; phylum Bacteroidota; class Bacteroidia; order Chitinophagales; family JADJOU01; genus CHPMRC01. Next base: position 11,260 of record JBIPMU010000017.1, read on the forward strand.
ATGCTATTTTTAGTTAAAACAAATTTTTCTTGAAAATGGTTTTGATATAATTCTATGTAAAGCAGAATCAATGAAACTCCAAAAGCTAATGAAAT
>JBIPMU010000210.1:0-3203 GCA_044377205.1 Chitinophagales bacterium
ATCACATATCGTAGCCAATCCGCAACCACCAGCTATGGCATGTCCTTCCACTTGGGCTATTATTACTTTGGGGTATGTTGCTATTATTTCAAATAATTCTTTTAAATGCCTTGAATCTTCAAGATTTTCTTCAAAGGTATTTACTTGTAATTGTTTTAATACATCTAAATCAGCTCCTGCACTAAACACATCACCATTCGCTTTTATTACAACGACTTTAATAACAGTATTGCTTTTCCATTCGTTCAAAGCCCCTTTTATTTCTTTTACAAAATCAAAATTCAGCGCATTCTTTTTTTCTACTCTATTGAGTATCAAATAACCTATTCGATTATTTTCTTCTGTTTTAATGTATTGATACATTATATACGAATGATTTAATTTGTGAGTTTAGGTGTTTCCAATGTTTGAGCATATTTATTAAGGCTCTGTACCGAATGACGATTCACTTTTCGCACACCTTCTATATTCCAGTCCGCATTTTCTTTTTTGTCAAATCTACACGTATTACAAATCCAATCTTCTACTTCATCCCATTGGTTTTTACGAGCCGAAACACGAACAATTTCGTCTTCAACTTTATGTAATACTACGTTGCCACAACATTTGTCGCAATTTCTATGCGCATCAAATTGTTTTGTAAACCAAATTCTAGATTTGAAACGGAAGGTTTTATCTGTCAAAGCGCCTACAGGACATACATCAATAATATTTCCAATAAAATCATTATCTAATGATTCATTTATATACGTACTAATTTCCGCTTTATCGCCACGGAAAAGAACGCCGTGCTCTCTTTTGTCAGTCAATTGATTAGCGGCATATACACATCTATAACAAACAATACAACGTTGTTTATTTAACTTAATCAAAGGTCCAATGTCTTCTGATTCAAACTCTTGACGATTAAATTCATAACGGTTTTGCATTTTGCCATTTTCAAATGCTAAATCCTGCAATTTGCACTCACCCGCTTGATCACAAACAGGACAGTCCAAAGGATGATTTATAAGCAACAATTCAGTTACGCCATTACGAGCCTCTTTTACTTGATCATTTGCAGTACTTTCTACAACCATACCATCCATTACGCCAGTACTACAACTTGGCATTAATTTAGGCATAGGTCTTGGATCTTTTTCGCTGCCTTGCACTACTTTAACAAGACAAGTTCGGCATTTGCCGCCCGAACCTTGCAAAGGCTTGTAATAACACATAGCAGGTGGAACTAATTCGCCACCTATCATACGAGCTGCTTCCAAAATAGATGTACCCATAGGGACATCAATCGTTTTTCCGTCAATTGTAACTTTAATGTTTTGAACTTCAGACATATCTGTTTATTAAAATTGGAATTTCTTTATTTGAATTAAGAGTAAACTATTAATAATGTACTCTTAATAGTTGGCAAAAATAGAAATTTTTTACTAAAATTGAATGTAAAATTTATTTATACCAAACAAACGTTTGGTATTTTGTAAAAATGTTTTATATTTGCAACAGAAAAATAAAATTAAAATCATGTCTAGAAATGCATATATAATTAAAGGTTACCGAACCGCAGTAGGTAAAGCGGGTAAAGGGGGATTTCGTTTTGTGAGTCCATTAGATTTAGCAAGTGAAGTCATCAATCATATTTTAGCACAAACACCTGAATTGGATCCTGCACTAGTAGATGATTTAATTGTAGGGAATGCCGTTCCAGAAGCCGAACAAGGATTACAGATGGCACGTTGGATTTCAGTTCGTTCCAATCTACCAATGAATGTACCTGGTGTAACAGTTAATAGATATTGCGGAAGTGGCGTGGAAACGATAGCTATGGCTATATCAAAAATAAAAGCAGGTTTTGCCGATATTATTATCGCAGGAGGAACAGAAAGTATGAGTTTGGTTCCAACAATGGGATATAAAACCGTTCCCAATTTCGAAATTGCAAAAAATCATCCCGATTATTATATAGGTATGGGTTTGACGGCAGAAGAATTGGCTGTCCAATATAATATTTCAAGAGAAGAAGCCGATATGTTCTCGTTTCAGTCGCATCAAAAAGCCATAAAAGCTATTGAAGAAGGTAAATTCAAAAGCGAAATAGTACCTGTGGAAGTGGAAGAAATATTTTTTGATGGCAAAAAACGTCAGTCTAAAAAATACATTGTAGATACCGATGAAGGGCCAAGAAAAGACACAACTTTTGAAGCCTTGATGAATCTAAAACCTGTTTTCAAAAACGGAGGTCAAGTTACAGCAGGAAATGCCTCCCAAACAAGTGATGGTGCGAGCTTTGTACTCGTAATGAGTGAAGAAAAAATGAACGAATTGGGATTAAAACCATTGGCACGATTGGCTGCGTATGCCAGCGCAGGCGTCAATCCTAGATATATGGGAATTGGTCCCGTAGAAGCGATTCCATTAGCTCTCAAACAAGCTGGTCTCAAATATCAAGACATCAATTTGATTGAATTGAACGAGGCTTTTGCGGCACAAAGTTTGGCTGTGCTAAAAAATCTTCCAGAAATAGATACAAACATTGTCAATGTAAATGGTGGAGCTATAGCGTTAGGTCATCCACTAGGTTGCTCTGGAGCTAAACTTTCCGTTCAATTGTTCAATGAATTGAATCGTAGAAATCAAAAATACGGAATGGTTACAGCCTGTGTAGGCGGCGGTCAAGGCGTAGCGGGTATCTATGAAATTATGTAATACGCGGTCCCTATTTTATATTACAAACACTATATTTTTCATCGGGAAGATTAAAATAAACTTTATTTAAGTTTTCACTTTTGTGATTTTTAAAGGTAGAAAAAATTAAAGTTGAATCTTCTGTGTACAGATTTTTAGTATTTTCTATTGGGTATAACGTCTTCGTTTTCCCATTCAAGCTACTGATAAAAATAGTTTCTACATCAATGGCCCAACTATTGGATAACTTATACCAATTGAGTTGCTTAGCTTCTATGGCCATTTTTGATTTATGCGAAGATAAAAGAATTTGTTCCAAATAATCATACCTAGATTTGAAATAATCACTCGTTTGTATCAAGAAAAATACAACTAAAAACATAAAGTAAACTGCACTAAATCGTTTGAGAACAATAGAATGTGAAATATTTTGATAATAAAAAAGTAAAACTATAGAAGAAATCATATAAAAATACAAATCATAGTGCATATACGTATTGTTTTCTTGCAAAAACATAATA
>JBIPMU010000083.1:0-5940 GCA_044377205.1 Chitinophagales bacterium
TGTAATTGAATAAACTAAAAGTATAACTAAAACTGTTGGTCTGGTAACAATACTTAATCCTAAAAACAAAGACAATAAAATTATTTTTTTAAATGATAATGAATTATGTTCAAACAAAACTTCATTTATTTCAATTATAAAAACTATCAAGAAAAAAATTGCCAGAAAATCAGAAGTTCCAACAAAACACTGTTTTGTAAAAACAACAACAAATAATAAAATAAAAAAAAACTGAACTTTAAGAAATTTATCAATTTTTAAACTCTTCAATTTAATGATAAAATAACTAAAAACTAAAAATAAGACCAAGAATGATACCGACCTCGTTGACATTTTAGGATTATCAATAAAAATATTTAATATTGAAGCTAAAAACAAATAAAATTGTGAAGGTATAGAAGTTATAATTTCAAAGTTAACCTTACTTAACTGATATACATTATCTAGGTAGTATTCGTCACCATTGAAACCTTTATTCAAAAAATGTTTTTTAAAAATGTTAAATGATGCCAAAAAAGACAAAAAAACAAATGTTAAAAACACAATAAGATTGAAATTTTTATTTTTAAAATACTTCATAATTAATTATTTATTCAATACTGATTTAATTGATGAGTTACTTCATTTACATCCAATTCATAAAACATAGGCAAACGTAATAAGCAATCTGATAAATAATCGCTATTCGTTAATTCTCTACCATCATGTTTAGATTCATAATAAGCACTAGAATGCAAACTGATATAATGAAAAACAGCATATATTTGATGATGTTTTAAAAAATCAATTATTTGTGAACGCTGCTCTACTGAATCGCAAATCATATAAAACATATGTGCATTATTTGTGGCATAATCAGGCACATTAGGCAGCTTTATATTATTGCTTTTTGCCCAATCATTTAATTGCAAGTAATAATGATTCCAATGTGCTAATCGTTTACTTTGAATTGTATCTAAGTTCTCAATTTGTGCCCATAAAAAAGCGGCTATAACTTCAGAAGGCAAAAAAGAGGAGCCTGTATCAACCCAACCATATTTATTAACTTCTCCTCTAAAAAATTCGGCTCTATTGGTTCCTTTTTCCCAAATTACTTCGGCACGTGGAATAAATCGCTCGTCATTTATGGTAAGCATTCCACCTTCTCCCGAGATAATATTTTTTGTTTCATGAAATGAAAACGCGGCCATGTGTCCAATAGAACCTAATGCTTTTCCTTTGTAATAAGAATCAATGGCCTGAGCAGCATCTTCTATAACCAATAGATTATATTTTGTAGCTAACGCCATAATAGGATCCATATCACAAGCTATACCTGCATAATGTACAGGAACAATCGCTTTTGTTTTTGAGGTTATTAAAGCTTCTAGTTTCGTTACATCAATATTAGGATTGTCAGACATAGAATCAGCAAAGACAATTTTTGCTCCTTGTCTTACAAAAGCAATAGCGGTAGAAACAAAAGTAAAACTTGGCACTATAACTTCATCTCCTGGTTGAATATTAGCCAGCATGGCACACATTTCAAGTGCATCTGTGCACGAAGTGGTTAATAGTGCTTTTTTAAAGCCATATTTTTGTTCAAAAAAAGATTGACACTTTTGTGTAAATTTTCCGTTACCCGAAATTTTACCGGATTTTACCGCATCTTCTATATATTGGGTTTCTTTACCCGTTAAATAAGGTTTGTTGAATGGAATCATAATTATCTTATAAATCTGTGAGGATTTCCAACATAGAGTCCGCTTTCGGTGATGTTGCTTATTACTACAGTTCCTCCCCCAGTTTGTGTATTTTTATTTATGCTAATAGTATCAATTATTGTGGTATTTATTCCTAAAATACACATTTCTTGAATTTTTATAAATCCTGCTAATGCCACTCGAGGAGATAAAAAGCAGTGCTTCCCTATTTCTGTATCATGAGCAACTGTACAAGAAATGTTTAATATTGTGTTAGAATCAATTACTGCATGAGCATCAATGCAACACGAAGGATAAATAACACATCCGTCGCTAATTTTTGCCGTACTATCGACCCAAGCTTGGGTGTGAATTATTTTCCCAAAAGGAATTTTCCCATTAAAAAAATCAAAAAAGTATTTTCTTTTTTCTAAATGCTTATAACCTATTCCAATCAATAAATAATTGAAAGTGTTTTTTTTAAATTCATCTTCAATTCTATCAGAACCTCCTAAAATTTGAAACCCATTAGAATGAGACTCATTAGAGAAATCATCAAAAAAAACAACTTCATCATAATGTCCATCTGAAACGGCATAATGAGCAATTTGCTGACCTAAATGTCCTGAACCTAATATTGCTAGTGTTTTCATTATAGATTTACTTTGTCTTTTATCGAATATAATGGTCGACGTTTTACTTCTTTATAAATCCTTCCGATATAAATGGATATAATTCCCATAAAGAATAATTGTAATCCAAAAATGGCTATTATTGAGGCTATAATCGAAGGCCAACCCGCTTGAAAATCAATGAAGAAAATCTTTGAAATAAACAAAGCTATTAAACCCAAAACTCCTAAACCTATCAAGAACAACCCGAATTTAACAGTCATTTTTAATGGTAATTCAGAAAAATCAAAAATCGCATCAAATGCTAATTGCATTTTTCGTTTGAAGTTAAACTTTGAAGTTCCTGCAAAACGTTCGCGTTGACCAATTTCTATAGTTGTCCATTTTTTAGATATATCAATAAAAATCCCCTCTATAAATCGGTTGGTTTCGTTATATTTTAGAAATTCATCAGCAAATTCCCTATTGAACATTCGCATTACAGCTACACCTTTTGGAATGTTTAATCCTGTAAATTTGTTTAATGTCCCCCAAAATATCTTGGAAAACAACTTATTGATAAAAGAATCCATTTTTTCCTTTCTAACACCCCAAACCAAATCATATCCTTTTTCAATTTCATTTAAAAATCTGGAAATTTCAATAGGTGGATCTTGCAAATCAGGATCCATATATAACAAATAATCTCCTGATGCATTAGCAATTGCAGCTGAAACTGCTGAAGCTTTACCATGATTATAAGAAAAAACTATTAGTTTAATTCTATCATCTAATTTTGATTGCTCTTTAATAATTTCTACCGTTTTATCCTTACTACCATCGTCTACAAATACATATTCATAGTCAATTGGCAATTTCTCTAATTCTTCTTTTGTTTCTTTTAAAAACTGAAGAATCACTTCTTGCTCATAATAAACGGGCACTACAAGAGATAACTTTTTCATTATAGGAAATTAGAAATTTCTGCTAAATTAGAAATTTTATATTTTAAATTAGGATAAAAATTATCTCTATCAATAATTAAAACATTAAATCCAATTTTACATGCTGGTTCATAATCTAATCTTACTGAATCTCCAATATACAAAACCTCGTTAGGCTTTAATTGAATTCTTTTTAATGCTTCTTGATAGAATGCTACATTAGGCTTTGCAACACCAAGTTCTTCCGACACAAAAACATCTTTAAAAATAGGTCCAAAAAAATGCTCTAATTTATCTCTCAAACTAGTATTAAAATTAGAAATTACTCCCATCGGAATATTAATTTCATTTAATATTTGAGTATCTTCAAAGACTTGCCAAGGCAAATAGGTGCAATTGTTAAAAATGCTTTTCAATAGTTCTTCCGAAGGAACAATACCTAAAACATATAAAAATTCTGAATTGAATTTCGTATAAAACATTTCATCAGTTCTGTCTGGAAAATGGATTAGCTCAGACACTAATTTGTGTTTAATCTTTATATCCTTTATTGATATGTCATGTCCAAAATCGGCAAGTGATTTTTGAATATTCACATATAACATAGGCTTTTCTAATAATGTTCCTGCAACATCAAAATATATATATTTTATCATGTTTAATAAATAATATGTGAAACACTATTGTTGTTTAGTCTACTAAAATCTGAAGTATTTGGATAAACAACATCCATCAAAATTCGAGTAGCAATTCCTTCAATGGGCTTTGGTTCATCAGGAGCTTCATTTAATAAATATTCTTGAATTGCATATTTAACATCTTGAAATCCGAGATTGTGACGAATGGAATTAGTTCCAGAAATTCTACAATTAATTTCAAAAGGAACAATTTCACCTTCGGTTGTAACAATGCTTTGAATATTAAAACTTCCAACTAAACCACCAAGCTCAATCATTTTTTCGGCAATAACTGTAATTCTATCATCATATTGAAAAACTACTTTAGATTCGGTTGTTGTTCCATTTGTTAGCGAACGTTCCATAGTAAACAAGCCATGGAGTTTTCCTTGTTTGGTTACATAAACTGCGGTTGTAATTTCAATTCCTTTGGCTAATGGCTGAATCATGTAACCTTCTGGAAGTTGGTTTGGATTTTCAGGATTTAATAAAATACCTCTGGAGCCTCTCCCTTCTCTTGGTTTTGCAATTATTTCCCTTTCAGAAAAATCATAGTCACCTGTAAGCCATGATTTTGCAAATGGAATATTATTTTGTGATAGATAAACATAACTTTCATATTTATCTAAATAGGTTTTTGCCGTTTTTGCATCACTTGCAACTACAATTGCATTAAGTTTTTCAGCATTTTGTGATAGAAAATAGACTTCATAGTCAGTTGAAGGTAATACCAAATCAACTTTCTCTTTCTCAATTATATTTTGAAGTGTTGGGATAAAGCTTTCATCGTAAGAATATGGAACTTTATAAGTTGCATCACACAAATGATTCCCAGGTGTGAAACTAGCGATATCAGTGCCTATCAATCTTATAGATAAATTTAAGGATATAATATTTCTTAAAATTCCCTGCCCTACATTCCCTCCAATACCGGTAACTAATACTGTTTTTGCTTCCATATGATGTAATTCTGTAATTCAATCTTAAATTCGCTAGATGGAATAAAATCTAGCAATTGGCATGTTAAATCGTTATTATATTGAAATGAGATGGATTTATCATCTTTTTTAAAGAGTATTTCTGCTTTTGTAAACTCTGTTATAATTTCTGCTAACTCTAGATTAGAAAATTCTTTTTTATTTACGCCTAAAAGTACTTTACCCTTTACAATATCAAATTTATCAATTATTGTTCTAATGTATTCACAAGCATCGAAAATATAAATATAATTCTGTTTTCGTTTCCCATCGCCCCATACTTCAATTTTACCATTTATAATAGCTTGATTTACATAAATAGGCAATATTGTATTTTCTTTCATTCCAATACCAAAAAGAGAAGATAATCTTAAACAAACAGCGTTTGAAGATTTGAATATTACTTTTTCAGCCCATAATTTAGAGATAGCATATTCGCTCTGAGGATTACAATTTGAATTTTCATAAATCAAATTTGAAGTAACATCGTAAATAGAAACCGTAGATATATATATAATTTTTGAATTTAAAAACTTGGTAACTAATTGCTCCGTAATTCTAACATTTACATCGAATAGCGTTTCGTTATCCAATACGGTTTGACCTGAAGATATTGCGGCATGACAAACAATAATAAAATCAGGAACTATCTCAATTTTTTCAATTTCTTCCGATGAAAAAATTTGCAAATCAGATTGAAACTCTTCCTTTTTTCCAATTCCATATAGCATATAATCTTTCTCTAACAAAGTAATTAAATTACTCGCTAAAAATCCTTTTATACCTGTTATAAGAATTGTCTTTTTCAAATTATAATTTTACTTGATAAATTATTTTACAATACTATTAATCCCTTCCCAAATTTTTTCTGAAGCTTTTGTTGGCTCAGCTCCCACAACTACGTCAAACCATTTTTTTCCGACAGGAACATTGGATTTATTTCCCTCTAAAATATGTTTCACAATAGAAGTCAATTCTTTTTTATCATAAACAAATAAGGCCGCTTCTTTAGAAGGCATCGAACGAAAATGGATATATTTATAATTCTG
>JBIPMU010000211.1:0-3201 GCA_044377205.1 Chitinophagales bacterium
GTATATGGTTAATATCACATACATCAATATACCCAAGCCAAAGCCTAGTCCATAACTCAACGTTTCCTTAATTCGATTTTCATCTTTTCCATCCCAGCTTTTAAACTCAAAATTAACTTCTTGTTTGATAGCTTCAATTTGTTTTACATCGATGTTTTTTTGTTCAAATCGTTTGATTTCAATCAAATTTTGTATTTTATCCATCAAATCTGATTTACTTATCATGCCCAATTTATGTTCATAGATAATTTGTATTGAATCTTTATTTCCATCTGAAATACTATCGGGGAATATCATCACTAAATTGATGTCATTGTTTTTATAAAAAGAATCATCTAGTAAAGAAGGAATGTCAACGATTTTTTTAAATTCAAAATTATCATCATTTTTGAGGAAATGGACAAATTGCTCGCTCGGATCCACTACACCCACTTTATTGAATTCATTGTCATTGGTGCCAAAAAAGAAGATAGCACCATAAAAAATTGCAATACCAATCGGTAATAATAGCGTCGTAATTAAAAATAATTTATTGCGAATTTTCAAGAAAAACTCTCTAAATGCTATTAATAAAATTTTTTTCATTTATACATTTCTTTTAAATACTTGTTTTTTAAATAATGATAGGATTTAAAGTTCCCAATTATTATTTAGATATTGAATATTATCATAATCTGTCAAATCAAATTTAACAGGTACAATAGATACATAGCCATTTTCAAGCGCCCACTCATCGGTCTCTTGTCCTTCATCATAGTTTTTGAATTTGCCTGTAAGCCAAAAATACTGTTTGCCACGAGGATCTACTCGCTCTTCAAACTCTTCCTCCCACTTAGCTTCAGCTTGTCGAGCATATTTATACCCTTTGATTTCATTCAAAGGCAAGGCAGGGATATTCACATTCAAAAGGCAATTATTAGGCAATTTATGAGCCAGCATTTGTGTACATATTTTTCGAGCAATGATTTTTGACGCTTCAAAATCAGCATTCAAATCATGATCACATAGTGAAAAACCAATAGAAGGAATTTTTTCGATAGCTGCTTCTACAGCGGCACTCATCGTTCCAGAATATATAATATTGATAGACGAATTGCTTCCGTGATTGATTCCTGAAATGCATAAATCAGGCTTGCGATCTAAAACCATATCTCTTGCAATTTTAACACAATCTACTGGTGTACCGCTACATGTATAACTATGCTCTATATCTTCAAAACGACTTACTTTGCGTAATCGCAACGGACTATAAAGTGTTACAGCATGTCCCATGCCACTTTGAGGTAATTCTGGAGCAACAACAACAATTTGACCAAGACCTCTTACCGCTTCCACCAAGCTTTTTATGCCTTTTGAATATATGCTGTCGTCGTTTGTTATTAATATTAATGGGATGTTCTTGTTAGATTTTATTTTCTCTACCATGCTTATTTCTTATGCTTACAAAACTACAATTTTTCCGCTATTCACTTCTTTATTTTTAATTATATATGTATAGCTAAAACTTAAATTGAATGTTTGGCCCAGTCTAAACTTCTTGATATTGCTTTTTTCCATTTGAAATACAATTCATCTCTCATTGATAGAGCCATATCCGGAAAAAAACTTAAATTGGAGTTTGAAATCGTATTTAAATCTTCATTTGTATAAAAACTAGAGCCTTTTGCTGCCATCATAGCTACGCCTAATGCGGTACATTCCGAGCTAGCATTTCGTCTAATAGGAACTTGAAGCATATTGGTAAGAAATTGTAACAAAAAATTACTTTTACTGGCACCACCATCGACTCGTATGTCTTTGAAAGAGCCTCCTGATACTGCTACCATAGTATCGATAACATCTTTTGTTTGATAAGCTAGACTTTCAATAGTAGCTCTAATTATATGTTCTTTTTGTGTTCTTCTGCTAATACCTACAATGGTACCGCGAGCATACATATCCCAATACGGTGTTCCAATTCCCGTAAAAGCTGGTACAAAATATACATCGTCTGAATTGGGCACGGAATTGACTTTTTCTTCAATTTCTTCATATGATTGTAAGACTCCTAGTCCATCTTTGAGCCATTGTAAAGCTGAGCCTGCATTGAAAACACTACCTTCTATAGCATAGCAAATTTCATCTTTTTCGCTCCATGCAATAGTGGTGAGCAAACCTTTTTGTGGTAATACTATTTGATTTCCTGTGTTTTGAAGAATAAAACAACCCGTTCCAAATGTATTCTTGATACTTCCTTTTTCAAAACACCCATGTCCATACAAAGAGGCTTGTTGGTCTCCCGCAATTCCATTTATATTTATCTCAATTCCAAATATGTCTTTGGCCGTTTTTCCAAAATCGCCAATAGAAGGCTTTACTTCAGGTAAAATAGCTTTTGGGATATTAAAATAGTCTAGTAAATCTTTATCCCAAGATATAGTTTTAATATTGAAAATATTGGTCCTAGATGCATTAGATACATCTGTAGCAAAAATAGCACCTCTAGTCAATTTCCATAAAATCCAAGAATCTATTGTTCCTATACAAAGTTCATTATTGTCTGCTTTTTTTCTTGCTGTAGACACATTGTCAAGAATCCATCTGATTTTTGAAGCAGAAAAATACGCATCAAATCGTAAGCCTGTTTTAGTGGATAAAAGTTCAATGCCAAGATTTTCTTCATCTTCTATACACGATGCGGCGGTTCTTCGGTCTTGCCATACAATAGCTCGGTATACTGGATTGCCTGATTTTTTGTCCCAGGCTACCACCGTTTCTCGCTGATTGGTAATTCCAATACTAATAATATCCTTAGACTTAATTCCTGCATTTTTTATAGCTTCTTTGCAGCAAGCTAGTTGCTTAGTCCAAATTTCATCCGCATCGTGTTCTACCCAGTCGGAGTGTGGAAAAAATTGGGTAATTTCTTTTTGAGAAATACCAGTAGGTTGAAATTTCTTGTCGTACACAATGGCTCTACAAGAAGTAGTGCCTTGATCTATTGCAAGGAAAAAAGACATGTCAAAAGAGTTTAGTTAAGATTTATAAATCGTCGACATCTGTATCATCAGCATTAAAAGCCAACGCGTCTAATGGCAAATCGCCTTTAGCATTTTGTTGGTCTTTTTTCTTATTCAATTGTCTACGGATTTCATCGATGGCTTCGTCTACAGCTTCTTCAAAGGATTTAGCAGTAGCTTCTGCAAATAAAGACACTTGGGG